>CAZRZM010000098.1:0-11964 GCA_964604575.1 uncultured Acetatifactor sp. | reverse complement strand
TTTGATGGCATAAACTCATAAAAGGTGAACATTATGAAGTACTTTTCCAAAGATTATTTTGAACAATTAAAACAGATTGTATTGTCATATACAGTGAATAATTATGATTATTGCTATTTAGATGCCATGCACGAAAAAATTAAAAAAGAGGAAACTTCAGTAATAATTACCGGTTCCTCACATGCAATGAATGGAGTTATAGAAAGTCTAATGTGCGAAAAAACAATTAACTTCTCTATTTCTTCCCAAGACCTATATTTTGACTGGCTGCACATACAAAAAGCTTTGCAGGAAAGCTGTGGAAAGATCCGTCAGTGCATTATAAATATTGGCTATTATATGCTATATCAGGATTTGTCAAAGAGTACGACAATGGGGCATTTGATGAGAAGAGTTTATTATCCGCTTTTTAGAGATATTCATCATTATGACGGAGATTGCCGTTATGATATGTTTGAAAATATTGAATATGATAAAAATTTATATGGGAAAGATATGCTTGAAATGCTATGCCATGAGTGGGCAAGGGGATTCTTTTTGGAAGAACCCTCTTACTATGGAAGTCTGAAAACCCGCACCCAAAATAATATTCTTGGATTACAACATGTTATTTGGGATGAACTGAGTATGTCAGAAAAAAAAGAAATCGCACTAAAAAGAACAGGGGACCACAATCGTCTGAAAAAACACAGTGAATCCCGACAGGAAAATGGTCTTTTGGTACGGGAAATTGCAGAATATTTAAATACATATGGAATTAAGCCTATATTTGTCATTTTTCCATATACGCAATTATATAACCGTTACATAGATGCCGAATACAAAGAAGATATTTTCAAACTTTTGGACAGCCTCCCAGTTCCAGTGGTGGAATATTTAGATATGAATGAATATCAGGATATGTTTGACGATACAGATTTTTTGGATACAGATCATTTGAATAATCAAGGTGCCCGAAAAGCAACCGCGTTGCTGAATGAATTTTTGGAAGTTATCAAATAGACATAACGCTACAAAGCAGCATGCCTGGTAAGGAGAAAAAATGGATATACAAGAGAAATATACAAAACTGCTCAACGAACTTTTTGATGGGATTGATGCCGGAGATTTCTCCAATGCCGAATCCATTCCGGATCGGTACACCTATGCTCATTTGTATACTTTATTTCAATTTACAGATGTGCTGGATGGCGGCCAACGGCTGTATGAGCAAATTTATGATTTGGCAATGCATCGGGGAAAAAGTGCCATACAGGAAAAAATTCAACAAAAGGAAAAGATTAAAATAGCATTTCTGGCAATTTCAGCGGCAGAATGGCCCGCAGAAGATGTATATCGTTTTTTAGAAAGTGATACCCGGTTCGAAAGCTATATAGTTGTTTGTCCTCTGACTGACCGGGATCCGCACAGCATGGAACAAACCTATTCACAGACTTGTGAATATCTGGAGCAAAGCGGTCATGAAGTCAGAAGGTCATATGATTTGAACACGGGATTGTATGTTGGTTGGGATGCCATCGGAGGAATCCCTGATATATTAATTCATCTTACACCTTGGTATAAATCATTCGCTGAAGATTATCAGATAGAAAATCTTCCTTTAAAGTGTGTGAACTGCTACATACCTTATGGATTTTATCTGGCTGACAGTTCAGATGGAACTTATTTAAGAAAATTTGTATACAATAAAGAGTTTGTAAATATGATGTGGCGGGTTTATGCTGATTCAAAGATAAATTTAGAAGGATATCGCCGCCATGAATTGCTGCATGGAAAAAATATTTTATATTCCGGTTTTACCAAAATGGATTATTTTTTCCAGAATAAGAAGTATCAGGAAACAGAGATACGGGAAATATGGAAAATTCCAAAGAATACCGATGTCGAAAAAATAAAAAAGATAATTATTGCACCCCATCATTCTTTTATGGGACATGCAGGAATTCTGTTTTCTACTTTTGCATGGAATATGTATTTTTGGTTGTATCTGGCTCAAAAATATGAGGATAAAATCACCTTTATTCTAAAGCCGCATCCAAATCTTGGAGTGCGGGCAGTCGAAGCCGGAGTATTTGAAAGCTTTGACGCATATGAAGCCTATTTGAAAAAATGGAATGCTCTTCCGAATGCAAAAGTGGTACAGGAATCGGATTACCACGGTATATTTGCAACATCAGACGGAATGCTTATGGATTCCGGCTCGTTTTTGGCAGAATATATGTATGTGGGAAAACCAATATTGTTTCTCACCCGCAAAGAACAGGCTTTTAATGAATTAGGACAAAAAATCCTCAAAGGCTATTACACGGAACAGGGTGAAAATTATACTGGTATTGAAAATTTTCTGGAACAGGTGATTCTTGGTGAAAAGGATATACTTGCAGAGGCAAGAACAGAAATTTTTGAAGAAGAATTGAATTATTATAAGGAAAATCAGCATCTTGCAAGCGAGAGTATTTATGAGGATATTTTAGAACTACTATAATAAAAGGGGGGATATCCCAAAATGATTATCGGATATACAGCAGGGGTTTATGACCTTTTTCACATAGGACACCTAAATCTTTTAAAAAATGCAAAAGGAATGTGCGACAAGCTAATCGTTGGCATAACCGTGGATGAACTGGTCGGCTATAAAGGCAAAAAAGCCTTAATTCCATTTGAAGACCGAATAGAAATTGTTCGGAGTATCAAATATGTGGACGCGGCTGTACCACAATATGATATGGATAAACTAAAAGCCTGTAAAGAACTTGGGGCAACAATGCTTTTTGTTGGCAATGATTGGTATGGAAGTGAAAAATGGGAAAAATATGAGAAAGATTTTGCTGCTGAGGGTATTCAAATCATATATTTTCCATATACAAAAGGAATCTCTTCAACCCAGATAACAGAGTCATTGAAGAAAATGCGTGGATGGGTAACAGAACATGCAGAAAATAATATGTAGAACAGAAGGAGCACCTGAATATGGTTGATAAGAAATATTGTATGAGTTCATATATGGCATTTCGTTACATAGAAGATGATGGAAAGGATTTTTATGCTGACGGAAAGCATCGGAACATGACTCTGTTACCAATAGAAGAAAGAATTCCGGTGCATACTTCGGACGATATTGATCGGGAAATTGCAAAAGCGTTTTCTAAAATGAAGACTAAAAAGCTTGGCATTATGCTTTCGGGTGGGATGGATTCCGCTATTTGTGCTTCCTATATGAGTGACAGTGATGCATATACATTCCGCTTTCTAAACGGTGAGTTTCATCAGGAAGAATTAAAACGTGCTGAGTACTATGCCGCATATTATGGACTCCGCCTTCATTATGTTGATATTAGCTGGGACACAGTAGAACAGCATATAGATACTGTCATGAAAGCAAAAGCTGCTCCTGTCCATTCCATCGAACCACAGATTTTCCAGGCAGCTATCCAGGCAAAGGCAGATGGTATTGAAATGATGATTGTGGGAGAAAGTAGTGACATTATTTTTGGAGGCATGGATCAGTTGCTAAGTCAGGACTGGTCATTTGACGATTTCGTAAATCGGTACACATTTACCAAACCGGAAGATGTTCTTTCGGATCCGGATGATATACAATATTTATATGAACGCTATCGCCTTCCAGGGAATAAGATTGACTACCTCAGATTCATGGATGAAATATATTCTGTAGAAAGTCCGAGTAGCTATATGAATGCTTTCGGGGCAGCAGGGATGCCCTATTATGACCCTTATGCGAAATTGATTATGGCCGATAAACTGGATCTTGTCCGGATCCGAAACGGTGAATCAAAGTATCTGATTCGGGAATTAATGGCAAAGAAATATCCCGAGATACCAGTTCCCTCTAAGGTCCCTATGCCAAGACCTGTTGATGAGTATTTTAAAGACTGGAAGGGACCTAAAAGACATGAATTTAAGAGTAATATTGATATGCAAAAATTTACGGGCAATCAGAAATGGCAAATGTGGTGTTTGGAAAGATTTTTAGATATGAATGAGGGTTCATCTTGATTTTCTCATCTTTGGCAAAAAGTACAATCTTGGAAATAATTTGCCCCGGCTCGCCACGTTTTAACTCCACATCCGCTTTTTCATTTTCCAGCTCCTCTTCGGATACAAAGTTCCGCAGACAGTTCTTATCATATGCTTTAAGCTTATCTTTGTACAAAATACCCCTTTCCTGAAGGCTGTATTTCAATCCATAGGTTTCAAAAATACCGCTTTATCCAGAATGCCCAGGAAACTCGAATTATCCGGACGGTAAGTATAATAATTCTGCTCTGTGTACCATCTTAGGTGGCGTTTACTCTGCCACCGCCCCAAACAGCTTCTGCAGGGCACTTATTATAGAAGCAATCATTTGACATGCGCAACTGTATATGTTATTATATATACAGTTATATACAGGAGGCAAATATGGTAATTGTTATAAAGAATAACAGCAGCGAGCCAATCTATGACCAGATAAAAAAACAAATATTAGATGCCATTATGTCCGGTGAAATAAAGGAGGGGGAATGTCTTCCCTCTATCCGGAGCCTTGCAAGGGATTTAAAGGTAAGTGTAATCACAACAACAAAGGCATATAACGATTTGGAAATGGCAGGCTACATCACTGCCGTGCAGGGAAAAGGCTACTATGTTTCCGAAAGAAGCAATGAACTTGCATATGAAAAATTATTGGAACAAATTGAAAATCACATGGATCAGGCTATTTTATTAGCCAGAAAAGCCGCACTGAAAGAAACGGATTTGATAGCAATATTGCAAAACCTATTAAGGCAGGAGGAACGGTTATGACGCTGGAAATAACAGATTTATGTAAGGAATATAAGGATTTTAAATTAGATAATATTTCTTTTCATCTTCCAAAGGGTTTCATTATGGGACTGGTGGGAAAAAACGGTGCAGGTAAATCAACCACTATCAAGAGTATTATGAATATGCTGGACTTTCAGGGCAAAATACTGATAGATGGCCGTGACAACAAAAGGAATGAAACACAGGTAAAACAGACTGTGGGAGTGGTGATGGACCATCCCTTTTTCCCTGTATTATTCACTTTGGAACAGGTAGAGAAATATGTTGGAAGCTTCTATGAAAGCTGGAACAAGGAAACCTATTACGGGCTGCTGCGTAAATTTGGACTTTCCTCCACCAAAAAAGTAGGCGAGCTGAGTCGTGGCATGGGCGTGAAGCTGCAGCTTGCAGTGGCGCTTTCACACAAAGCCAGCCTTCTGGTGCTGGACGAACCCACCTCCGGACTGGACCCGGTTGCCAGGGATGAATTAATGGATATTCTCATGGAATACATTGAAAACAGCGAAAACAGTGTTTTGTTTTCAACCCATATCAGCGCAGATTTGGAAAAAATCGCCGATTATATCACCATTCTGAGTAATGGAAAAGTTGTTTTTACTGGAGAAAAGGACATTCTACTGGAAAAATATGCCATTATAAAAGGAGATTATCATAAAGTTTCCAGTGAGTCAGGAAAAAATTTGATTGGGCTGCGCAGATACGGTGACAGCTTTGAAGCGATGGTTTCCAAAGATGCCTGTACGTTGTTCGATAAGAATTTATTTCAAATAGAAAGCGCAAAAATAGATGATATTATAATATATGCGGAAAGGAGTGTCAGTTTATGAATACCGTAATGAATGTCATAAAAATGGATATGGCAATATGCAGAAAACCTATTGTTTTAATGGTGTCCGGTATGCTGGCTGCGGGAGTAGGCTGTCTGTTCTTTCTCTCGCCTTTATTACTGGGATTTTTTGTGGTGGGTTCAACCGCTGTGGTATCTGTAATATTTTCTGTGGAAAGCAAATCCAATATGGAGTTTTTCTATGGCTGTCTCCCTATCCAAAAATGGCAATATATCCTGGGAAGAAGTTTAACATGCCTTTCGATTATGGCAGTTCCATCCGTTATAAGTATTGCATTTGTACAAATCGGAATGCGGTTTTCTTTGTGCCGGGTGGAAGAAATGCGCATCCTTATGAAAGTAACCAGTCCGTATCAGATGACTATCATCTGCGCGCTGATTATGCTTGGCTTTATAGGTGGAGCAAATTTACTGCTGGCTTCTTTTGCAGGCAAAATAGAATCACGGGAAATTTTAGAGGTCCTTTTGTTACTGGCAGAAGGGGTGCTGGTTGGTATTATTATGTTCTTTATCCAAAAAATCATTTACCATGGCGACCAACAGGCATTTACAACCTCATTGCTGAAAATGCTCTCTGACAATGAACTGCTCTGCTGCATCTTATTCCTATGTACAGGACTTTTTGTTTTTGCTGTATGCACAGTAATTTCATTAAAAATCGCCACGAAAAAATGCCGATGCAGGTAATATCTCCTGCATCGGCATTTCACATAGTAACTACATTATCCATACTTTAACGCGTTATCTGGTCCAGAATATAAGGGTCTTTGATTTTCTCATCTTTGGCAAAAAGTACAATCTTGGACATAATTTCCGCGGTCTTGGGATCCTCATCCACAAAAGGCAGGAACAATTTGCCCCGGCTCTGGGAGTGCACAGGCAGTACGTTAATCTGATGACCTCCCAACTGATGAATCACACCGCTGCCAAGATGTACACTGTATCTGCCATTTTTGCCCTGAATGATGGCATGAGTGCCCTCCAGCGTCACATTCTTTAATCCAAACAGTGGCAGATTGAAACCGATAATAACCTTGCGCATCTCAATGGTGGAGTGGCTGGTCTCAGGGTCCACGCCGCCTGCATGGGCAACACTGACTGCCAAATCCACATCCCGCATGATTTCCGAATAGATAATATCGGGCACATCTTTAATAGCAATGCTTTGAAACGTCTTTCTGTCCGAAAACTCCACCCATTCCAGAGTCGGCGCTTCGATATCACTGGGTGAAAACCAGTCTGCCAGCGCATAGATGCGGGCAATAATATTCTGTTTATAATAGATTTTCTGTAATCCGTCCTCGTAGTCTGCAACCCATCTGCGTCCCTTTAAACAGGCCACCGTTTTTGCGGGCTGAATCTGGTTGCCTGCAAACATCAGGGAATGAAACATATCCTGCTCTTCAGGCAGCTTCACATACAATTCCCTGAACACCTGCTTAAAGGGCTGTTTGCGCATATTTCCCTCCTGCGCCTGCCGATAGAAATACTCCTGATAACTGCTCCAGTCACCGGACTGATACAAATCAAAGGCATGTGCCACCCTCAGTTTTGTGTCAGCCTGCAAAACTGCATCCTCCAGAAATCCCATGAAACTGCCGTCCACCGTCACAAACACCAATGATTTGACTATAGCTTCCGTTACCGGATTTTCACAGAGATTCTTCAGTTCTTCAAAGAAAAATTCCTCATAGGTCTCCATGGCATTCTCAAACATTTTCACTGTCCGGGAATACTGCTCTTTCAGCTTTTTATGTACATCCTTTATGGCTAAAACAGTCTCATCCTTTTTCAGGGCAGCAGGAATGGATTTCAAAGTTTTGCCGCCTTTTTCACACACCAGCTCCGCATTGCCCAGCTCGTTCACCCACACCCTGACACGCACTTCACCCACCTGCTGCCACTCAAAATACTTCTGGTAGGTTTTCACAAGCTCCGTCTCCATCGCCAGTGTAAGCCTTGTGATATCCGCATAGCCCGCCTTGGTGGACAGATTTCGCAGCGCCATCTCTGCCGCGGCTGTCTCGCTGGCTTTTCTCTGGGCGCCGAACTGTCTGCTTTCCTTCTGGAACTTTTTGATAAACTCATATCGGTGAACCAGCTCCTCCTTCCCCTGAAAAGGCACCAGTCCATAACTCATGAGCAAGTCCTTGTTGCGTTTTGCAGAAATTTCTTTTTCCAGCTCTTCCCTTGTCACTCTGCCCAGTGCCGCATCCGCATATTTTCTCGCTCTGGCATGTTTGCTTCCGTCAGAAATATACTTTGCCGCATCATATAATTTGTCAAAAGTATCCGCTCCCAGTTTTTGATAAGCCTCCTCAAACCAGTTTACGTCAAAGGCACCCTGATTCAATTCCTCTGTGGTAAGGGGTGTATATCTGGCAATCACTGCTTTCTTGGGTTCATCAAAGTGCTCATTCATATGCGCCATGAAATAATAACAGCCCAGCTTAAATCCGGAATATCCCAGATACTCTTCGCAGATATCCATCCACTGGGGCGCATACATGGCCACCTCAATCAGTCTCTGCTCCGTAACTTTGGTTCCAGCCAGAAGCTCTTTTAATCTGCCCGCATTGTCCGAGGGCAGCGGATAACATGCCTTAATCAGATGACTGAAGCTTTCCTGACGGCTCACCTCTTTGGAACGCCAGCTATAGTACTGGCTGCGGTTTAATTTATCCTTGCCATATGCCACCAGAATCTGCACCAGTCTGTCCGCACCAAAGAAACGCTCAATTTTAACCACACTCTCGGAAAATACCGTCGCCAGTTCGCCACGCTTTAACTCCACATCCAGAATACAGTCCACCGTACTCTGATAGATGCGGTCAGCCGTCTTGAAAAAGGGCGTTTCCACATCCACTTTTTCATTCTCCAGTTCCTCCCCGGACACAAAGTTCCGCAGGCGGTTACAGTCATAGGGTCTTAGCTTATCCTTGTACAAAATGCCCATTTCCTGAAAACTGTATTTCAAGCCATAAGTTTCAAATACCGCTTTATACAGAATATCCTCCGGTATCATATCCAGATTCCGGGCTTTGACATAATCCAGAATCCCCAGGAAATTAGAATTGTCCGGGCGGTAGGAATAATAATAATTCTGCTCTGTCTTTGCCACTTGATTGAATGCAAACGCTTTATCCATTTCATAGAATAAGGCAAAACACTCTTTAAATTCTTCCTCTGTGTTCCAGTGGAGCACTTCATTTATCACATAGGATACCAGATAATCCCTTGCAAAGCTTCTCTTTTCCTGACGGGCGCGCTGATAGGAGGTGGCAGGAATGGAAATGGTGTACCATCTGCCACTTTCCGGGAGTTCTGTGAGAATATAGCGCAGCGTCTCCACACCTACTCTGTGGAGCTGCCCTTTGCCATAAATACTCTGTAAAATGTGGAAAACTGTCATAATATAATCTGTGCCATACTGTTTCCGGTAAGCGGTATAGGTGGAGTTATACTCTACCACCGCCCCAAACAGCTTCCGCAGGGCACTTCTCATCTCAGCCGGTCTGCCGTCCTGTCTGGGCTGTACTGCCATCGTCAGCAGATTTAAGAAATCAGGGTTTCCAATCTCCTTTTCATAAAAATCCACCCATAATTCTTTGAAAGGATACCTGTCCGCATAGGGCACACTGGTATCGTTGGTGATGGTGTAAAAACAGTTATCCAGCAGTCTGGTTTCTCCAAAAGCGGTCTTATATTCTCTCTCCTTGTTGTCGTCAAAAAGCTTACGCAGCTTCTCAATGGTGTCTCCTATTTTTTTTGCAGACGCAGAAAAATACTGCTGCAAAAAGGCTTTATCACAGGCTTCGGTCTGAAACTCTTTCGTCACATCCGGATTGTATAATCCATATCCCTTTTTATTCAGGATTTCATCTGACCGGGATGTGCCTGTAATCTCCCCGATAAGCACCTGTTCTCTCTCTGTAGGCGACGCAGCTTCTGATGTGGCAAATGCTTTCACAGCCGCCACCAACGCTTTGTCGTCCCTGCCTTCCTTTCTCACTGCCAGAACCAGGGACATGCCTCCCTCCCTGACCTCCTCTTTGGAGTTCTCCAGAAGACGCTTCACCGTCTCCACAAGCTTGGGCTCCTTCTGCCTCGACAGAAGTGTCAGTGCGTGTTTTCGGATATCACTGTTTTTATATTTCAACAGACTCTCCAGCATCTGGTACTGGTCGTCCGTCAGACTGTGTTCCAGAAGCAGCTCATAAGCGGCATTTCTGGCAGACGTCTCCTTGTCACCCACCAGTTTCACCAGACAGTCCACGCCTTCTTTGGCTGCCACATCATGAAGCAGCAGCCTTACATAGGTTCCCCTTGAGGGATAGCTGGTACTGTCAATGGCCTCCAGCCTGTCTGCGGTGTAGCAAATCAGCTCCTCATCCTCAAGCATATAAGCAATACCGCCCATACGTTTTATCAAATCACTTTTGGAAAACCCAACACTATACCAGGGAAAAATGCAGGGCGAAAACTCCACTTTTTTCCCGGGCATGGTTTCATACAGTGTGCGCAGACAGCCAAAATGCTCCCTCGCCTCCTCTGCATTCAAAAAGTATTCTGTTACAGGAATCCTATGATAAACATGTGTCTGTTTTCCATTACTGTCGTTCTGATAACGCATTGCCTGACCGACAGCCGAATCTATGCCTCCCATATAACTGGGCATAAAGGCTGCAATATACTCCAGCTCTCCGGAATGGGCGTAACGCTTCACAATCTCCTTTGCCACAATCTGGCTGAAATCGCTGTATGCGAGCTGTCTGTTATAGTAGGACATGGTGAGAATCTGGTTCTTGGTGCCGCTTTTCAGATATTCCTGCATAACAGCAATGGAATTTTCCACATCGCGGAAGCCCAGCGACCACAGTCCCACCATGATATGTATACTGTCATTGCTTCTGACAAACTCATAGGCATATTTTACATCATCCACACCTGCCCGAATGTCCTCCAGCACTTTCGCTGTAATTCTGTCAATATCGTCATATCCGCCCAGACCGGTCCATGTGGCGACAGCACGTTTCACCGCCGCAAAACGAACCAGATTATTATCGCAGATGGTGTCAAAAATAGTCAGAAAAGCCTCCACTGTACCGCAGTCTGCATTTTCACAGACAGCCTGGCGCACACCCTCCTGAAGTCTGGCTGCCACCAGAAAATCTGCCAGCAGTCTGTGCAGTTCCCTATTGGAGCTTTTTATGATACCCCTGATAACATCCGTAGTAAGCACTGCCGTATTGTTATCACTCAAAATCATATCCCGCACAAGCTGGATAATCTCGTCGTCACCTGCATCAATTCTCGCCGCAATCATATCGTCTGCGCAGCGGATTTGTGTATGATAAGAACCGGGACCGCTGGCATGTTTCATGTCCAGCAGTTCCTCACTCAGCTCATTTTTCAGGTATTTCACCAGCGAACCGCCGTAGAAATCAAGGGCACGGTAGTCATACATAAGCCGGAAAGTCACCTTCAGGAAGGGGGAAAAATAATGGGAACGCACAGTACGCCGCTCCATTCCCGATGAATAGGGAAACTGAATCTGTTTGTCGATGATGGCATAAAAATCATCTATGTATCCGCTTCCCACAAAAGCCTGGACAAGCTGCCTATAGCTCTTTTTCAGAAACTCGGACAAAGGAATATTGTCCATACCCAGATAAACACGTCTAATCTCCTCCAAAAAAGCAGGCCCGCCACCGTAATAATGGGTACTCATATCTTCCATACTCTCCGCAAGCTGCTTTATCCTCGGTGGAGCCAGAATGAGTTTTCTTTTCCAGCCGTCCAGATATTTGTTGAATAATTTTTCCCTTGATTCCCTGCTATACTCCATAAACTAAACTCCTTTCATTCCCTGTTACCACATCCGCCCTGCCAATGGCGTCATTCTCACAAAAGTAAGCTCGCTGCCTTCCGCCAGCGGGATTTTCTCTTTTATATCTTCATATTGTTCTCCATCCACAAACAGCACCACAATTCCGTCCTCGAAACACTCCAGCGCCGCCTGTATACTTTTTTCCAGATTCGGGCGTTTATCACCATAATTTATTCCAAATCCAATTTTGCCGGACTGACTCTTATCCGCTATCTCCTGCTCAGTCAACACCGTAAGCACTTCGCCGCGGTCCATGCGCTGTTCATATTCTGCCACCATCATTTTCACAGTTTCTGTCAGCAGGTCCCCGGCAGTTTCCATTCCCGCCGGATATTCCAGCTCCATCTGGGCAACCTCATTTTGCTTTCTGGAAAATTTTTTCACATTGATTTTCAGCTTC
>CAZRZM010000097.1:0-12036 GCA_964604575.1 uncultured Acetatifactor sp. | reverse complement strand
TGGACACCTTGACGAGCGAAGCGGAATGAGGATTAATAATGAAGAAGCGTATTAAATTGAAAGGCAGAATTAAGACATACATACAGTTCTGCATATATCTGGGTGCACTGCTTGCCACGGTAGACCTGGCAATGTTTCTGTTTATTGATTATCGTGCAGGTATTCTTCTGACATGTTATCTGGTGTTTTATTTTGCCATAACCTTGTCATTGTATTTCTATAATAAGCCGGTGATTATGAATGAACTGGTTAGTTTTGCTACGGAATATGGACAGATTCAACGTAAACTTTTGAGGGATATGGACCTTCCCTATGCACTTTTAGATGACGGTGGGAAAGTAATATGGACCAATATTGCGTTTGAAAATGTGGTTCATCAGCCCAAAGGCTATAATAAGTCCATTACTTCGCTTTTCCCTGCCATTACCAGGGACAGGCTGCCAGACGACAGCGGTCTGGACGAAGCACAGTATGAACTGGAATATGAAGGCGGTGAATATGTTGCCAAATTTAAAAAAATTTCATTAAAAGAGATGGCAGAGCACAGCGATATGATAGATGCCCAGAACTACAATGGTTATCTGATTGCACTGCATCTTTATGATGAAACGGCGCTGCATATTGCATTGCAGGAAGTGGACGACCAGAGCCTTGCGGTAGGTATGATTTATCTGGATAACTATGAAGAAGCGTTAGAGACTGTAGAGGAAGTGCGCCGCTCCCTGCTGATTGCATTGATAGACCGTAAAGTCAATAAATATATTTCTGCACTGGACGGCATCAGCAAGAAATTGGAGAAGGACAAGTATCTCATTATTCTGCGTAAGAAAGTGATTTCCCAGTTGCAGGAGAGCCGTTTTGATTTGCTGGAGGAAGTAAAAACCGTAAATATCGGCAATGAGATGGCAGTTACCATGAGTATAGGTGTGGGACTGGATGGACTCACTTATGCACAGAATTATGAGTTTGCGCGCAATGCTATTGATTTGGCATTGGGACGGGGAGGCGATCAGGCGGTTATCAAGACACCGGAAAGTATTACCTATTATGGCGGCAAGAGTCAGCAGGTGGAGAAAAACACCCGTGTGAAAGCGCGTGTAAAAGCTCATGCGCTGCGTGAAATCATTACAAGTAAAGACCGTGTACTGGTAATGGGACACCGTAATCCGGATATGGACAGTCTGGGGGCTGCAGTGGGCATTTACCGAATTGCCCAGACACTGGAGAGGAAAGCACATATTGTGCTGAATGATGCGCCCAAATCTATCCAGCCTTTGGTGGAACTGTTTCAGAACAGTCCTGAATATGAGGATGAGATGATTTTAAACAGCCAGCAGGCACTTGAGCTGGCTGGCAGTAATACGGTGCTGGTGGTTGTGGATGTGAACAAGCCTTCCATTACAGAGTGTCCTGATTTGCTGCGTTACTGCAAATCGGTTGTTGTACTCGACCATCACAGACAGGGGACAGAGACGATTGAAAATGCCACATTGTCTTATGTGGAGCCATATGCTTCTTCCGCATGTGAAATGGTATCAGAGATATTGCAGTATACGTATGACAATATCAAAATCCGTCCCGAAGAGGCAGACTGTATGTACTCCGGTATTATGATTGATACCAATAACTTTATGACTAAGACGGGTGTACGGACTTTCGAGGCAGCAGCTTTTCTGCGGCGTAACGGTGCAGATGTAACCCGCGTCCGTAAATTATTCCGTGAAGATGCCCTTGAGTATAAGGCAAAGGCGGATGCGGTCAGTCAGGCAGAGATATATAGGCAGTTTTTTGCTATTTCCATATGTACGGCAGATGATTTGCCCAGCCCCACTGTAATTGGAGCACAGGCAGCCAATGAACTGCTGGATATCCGGGGTATCAAAGCAAGTTTTGTTTTGACAGATTATCAAGGTAAAATACACATCAGTGCCCGTTCCATTGATGAAGTGAATGTCCAGATAATCATGGAACGTATGGGAGGCGGAGGCCATTTGAATGTGGCAGCCTGCCAGATGGAGGGAACCGGACTGGCAGAGGCAATCGGAGCTTTGAAGCGTACGATTGACAGTATGCTGGACAATGGTGAGATTTAGGAAAGGAAGTGTCAGCCATGAAAATTATTTTATTACAGGATGAAAAAAAGCTTGGCAAAAAGGGAGATATTGTCGAGGTGAGTGAAGGATATGGCAGAAACTATATCCTGCCTAAAAAAATAGGCGTAGAGGCAAATGCCCAGAACAGAAACGACCTGAAGCTTCAGAAAGCAAAAGAAGAAAAGATTGCAAAGGAGAATCTGGATGCGGCAAAAGCGCTGGCTGCTGATTTGGAATCAAAGCAGGTAGTGGTAAAGATTAAAGCGGGCGAAGGCGGCAGAACCTTTGGCTCCGTTTCTTCCAAAGAAATTGCTGTGGCATGTAAGGAACAGTTGGGAATCGAGCTGGATAAAAAGAAAATTCAGTTACCGGAAAGTTTAAAGAACTTTGGCTCTTACGAGGTGGCAATTAAGCTTCATCCCCAAGTAACAGGAAAATTGACGGTTAAGGTGACGGAAGCATAACGGAAAGGTAGAAAATAGAGCATGCCCACCATGGAAGAAAGTGTATTAAAAAGAATATTGCCCCATAGTGTGGAAGCAGAGCAGTCCGTTATTGGTTCCATGATTATGGACAGGGAGGCGATTGTAGTCGCCTCGGAACTGGTTACCGGAGAAGATTTTTATAATAAGCAGTATGGCATTATATTTGAAACAATGCTGGAATTAAACGAGGAAGGAAGCCCGGTGGATTTGGTGACTTTACAGAATCGTCTGAAGGAGAAAGACGTGCCGCCGGAGGTCAGCAGCCTGGAATTTGTCAGGGAACTGATTACAGCGGTTCCTACTTCCGCCAATATCAAGTACTATGCCAACATTGTTGCAGAAAAAGCAACGCTGCGCAAATTAATCCGTCTCAATGAAGAGATTGCCAACACTTGTTATGCGGGCAAAGAAAATCTGGAATATATTTTGGAGGACACAGAAAAGAGAGTTTTCCAGTTGGTGCAAAAGCGTAATACCGGCGATTTTGTTCCTATCCGCCAGGTTGTCATGAATGCAATGGACAGGATTGAGACGGCTGCAAAGAATAAAGGAAGTGTTACCGGTATTCCCACCGGATTCACGGATTTGGATTACCGTACAGCGGGAATGCAGCCTTCGGATTTGGTGCTCATCGCGGCACGTCCTTCCATGGGAAAAACAGCCTTTGTTTTAAACATTGCGGAACATGTGGCATTTAAGAAAAACTTGTCAGTTGCCATATTCAGTCTGGAAATGAGTAAGGAGCAGTTAGTGAACCGTATGTTTTCTCTGGAATCCAGTGTGGATGCACAGAAGCTCAGGACGGGACAGCTTAACGACCAGGAATGGGAACGGCTGATTGAAAGTGCCGGTGTGATTGGGCGTTCCAATCTGATTATTGATGATACACCGGGTATCAGTATTTCGGAACTGCGCTCCAAATGCCGTAAATTTAAGCTGGAGCATAATCTGTCCATGATTATTATTGACTATTTACAGTTAATGTCGGGCAGTGGACGGGCGGATTCCAGACAACAGGAAATATCCGATATTTCCCGCTCTTTGAAATCAATCGCAAGAGAACTTGGTGTGCCGGTGCTGGCATTATCGCAGCTCAGCCGTGCAGTGGAGCAGAGACCGGACCATAGACCTATGCTTTCTGATTTGCGTGAATCCGGTGCTATTGAGCAGGACGCCGATGTAGTTATGTTTATCTACAGGGATGATTATTATAACCATGATACAGATAAAAAAGGAGTATCAGAGATTATTATTGCAAAACAGAGAAACGGTCCCATCGGTACCGTGGAGCTTGCCTGGTTGCCGGAATATACCAAATTTGCCAATTTGGAACATGCCAGAAGAGAACAGTTCTAAAAATTTTATACATATTATTTTACAAAAGAGAATGTATATAGTCGCATTCTCTTTTTATTTTATAGAAAATAAATAAAACAGATATAGAAAGGGGAAAATATATGAATCAGTATTTATTAATTTCGGATGCAGCAAAAGAAGTGAAGGTGGAGAGCCATGTATTGCGCTATTGGGAAGAGGAACTGCATCTGCCAATCAAACGCAATGAGCTGGGACACAGATATTATACCGAAGAGGATGTGGAACGTTTTAAACAGATTAAAAGCATGAAAGAGAGGGGCTTGCAGTTGAAGGCGATAAAAATGATTTTGAAGAATGGGAAGCTGGATGTGATTGAACCGCCGGTGGCTTCCGCCAGGGAAAAGGATTCCATGCCCATTCAGATAGTCGACAGCAGGGAAATGGCAGAGGAAATAGTACCGGAGAGCAAAGAAGATAAGTCAAAGCGGCTTCAGTGGCTCCTTCAGCAGCTTATTCGGGAGACA
Organism: uncultured Acetatifactor sp.; assembly: GCA_964604575.1. Classification (GTDB taxonomy): domain Bacteria; phylum Bacillota; class Clostridia; order Lachnospirales; family Lachnospiraceae; genus Acetatifactor. Next base: position 7,617 of record CAZRZM010000097.1, on the reverse strand, counting down.
CTCAGGGAGAATAATCAGGACCTCTGCAGGGAAATTAAGGAAACGGTTCTCAAGGAGATGGATTATCAGTTCCGGCTTCAGGAGGAGCGGGAGGATGAGCGGGAACGGATTCAGATGCAGCGTGGGGAAGAATATTATAAAAAAATGGACGAGCTGCTGCGCAGGAAAAGTAAAAATTTATTGATGGGCAGAGTAAAAGACAATACGGCAAAGGATAAAACAAATAGCGAAAAAAGTGAGAACACAAAAAAGAAAAGGCATTCTATTTTTTAGAATGCCTTTCCAGAGAGTGTATCTAAAGCTTAAGCTTCTGCAATAGCACCTACAGGGCACTGTCCTGCACAGGAACCGCAATCAATGCACTTGTCTGCATCAATTACAAACTGACCGTCACCCATGCTGATTGCACCTACGGGACACTGTGCTTCACATGCACCACAAGCTACACATGCACTGCTGATTTCAAATGCCATAATATAATCCTCCTTATTCTCATGTATTGATAGCAACATCAACACATTTTAATCAATAACTAAATTATAATATTTTTAGGGGATGAATACAAGCATTATTTCAAAAATCCCCTAGCAAATAATAACAGTTCAACCTTGCACCAGGTCACACCGCCGAACTGTAATAGTAGCCTATTCCCTTTCGTTTTCAGCCATTTCAGAACGTCTCTGTTTGATGCCGTTTAGAATAATCTGCTTTTTTTCCAGCAAAATATTTTTATCCATGGCCGGAACACCTTTTAATTTATATTCCATACCCAGTTTCTCATATTTTGTCTCACCCATGGTATGATAGGGCAGGGCATCCAGTGCCTTGAGATTATGAAACTGTCCGATAAAATATCCTAACTGGAACAGATAAGTATCATCATCGGTGATACCGGGCACTATTACATGGCGAATCCACATATCCACATTTTTTTCATTCAGATAAGCGGCAAATTTCAAAATATTAGTATTGGGCTGTGCTGTCAGTTCTTTATGTTTTTCCGGGTCAATATGCTTGATATCCAGCATGACTAAATCTGTCAGTGCCATCAGGCGGTCTAACTTCTCCATTTGTGCTGCATTATCGGGATTAAAAGCGATGCCGGAACTGTCGATGCAGGTATGGATATTTTTTGCTTTTGCCAGAGTGAATAAATCCAGCAGGAAATCTGGCTGCATAAGAGGCTCGCCGCCGGTTACAGTTATTCCGCCCCCTTTGTAAAAACCGATATTCCGTTCGTACTGTTCTATAATATATGAGGGTTCCATCAGGGTGCCGCCATTCATCTCCCAGGTGTCGGGATTGTGACAGTAAGCACAACGCATGGGACATCCCTGCACAAATACAACGAAACGCACTCCCGGTCCGTCAACGGTACCAAAACTTTCTAATGAATGAATTCTTCCTTGCATAAACTGCCTCCTTGTGATTCCTTATCTAAATAGATTGTACCTCTAAATGGTATGCTTATTCAACCATTTTTCGCCCCGAAAGCGCAGATAAAACAAAATAAACCGGATGAACCATTCCAATGACATGCAAATCCAGATGCCTTCCACGCCCAAGCCCATTGGAATTGCGGCAATATAACCGGCTCCTACACGAATTACCCACATGGTTATCAAGGAGACAATGGAGGGATATGAGGCATCCCCGGCGGAACGCAGGACATTGGGCATGATATTTGATACAGACCAAAAGAAAGGCATGGGAATCATGGCAATCCAAAGTAATCTGTATATCAAAGATATCGTGTTCGTTTCCGGATGAAAAAACTGAAGCAGCCAGGGCATAAGAGGAATAAATACACACAAAGACATAAGAACCAGAACGGTTCCTAAATGAATCAGTTTTTTACCATACCAGCGGGCAAGGTCTTTACGGCCGGCACCAATGCACTGTCCGATTATGGTGGTTGCCAGATTGGCAACGGCATAAGGTGCGGCGTAAGCCATACCGAAAAGGGAAGAGCCGATTGCGTTGGCAGCTATACTTGCCGTTCCCAGGGGGACCATGTATTTCTGTGCCAGAATTGTTCCGCCATAGAAAAACAACTGCTCAGAACCAAAAGGAACACTGATTTTAAGCATGGCATTTATAATAGAACGGTCCAAATGAAAGATTTCCCGTACTCTGATAACCAGAAGCCGCTTCTTTTTCCAAAAAAGATAATAAAGAGAGAAGAGCGCTCCAAATAAGCGTGCCAGGATAAGTGCCAGAACAGTTCCCATAATGTCCGTCTGTAATATATTGATAAAAATCAGGCTTAACAGAAAGTAGGAGATATTAATGCAGATTGTCAGGTACAGGCAGATTTTGGTATCTCCCAGACCGCGGAATATTGCAAATATGGCAGAGTAGACAGCATAAATGATGAGAGAAATACTGACTCCGAATAAATAATCTATGGATTTTTGGATAACCAACGGGTCAGCGCCGTCATATAAAAAATACACAATGGGAGAAGCGCCTATAGCGGACAGTGTGCAGAGAAACAGCGCAATGGAGCAGGTAACAGATATGGTATGTCCGCCTGCTTCTGCAATGCGGGTCTCATCTCCCCGTCCCTTATACTGGGCAACCACTACAGTACCTCCGGCTGCGATGGCGTTAAGCATACATAATATGAGTGTGGTGATGGGATTAATCATACTGACCGCAGCTACCGACTCCTGACTGGATGAGCTTATCATAGATGTGGTAAGCATACTGATAGCATTGATAAAAAACATATCAAGAATTAAAGGTGCCAGCATACTTAAGATTTGTGAATATGTAAACATAGGGCTGGAAAGCTGGGAAGACAAAAAGTTTTTTGCTTTTTTATTTAAGGAAAAAATGTGCTTCAATGTCATGGTGATATACTTCCTTTAAGTAGTATAAATAGTATTATATTCTTTTTAAAGGGAACATCAAGGCAGAATGGGAAAATAAAAAAAGAAGCCAAGAAAATATAGATGACAGCAAAAAAGTACAAACACGCCTTTGGCGGAAGCGTGTTTGTACTTGTCTGTCAGATATGAAAGGTGTCCATCGTTCCCTGCAATGTCTCAATACAGTGAAGTACATCAACGGTCTCCTCTGACACTTTGCTGCTGTCAACAGTAATCTGTTGCAAATTAGTGTTGACAGACTGGATAGCCTTATTTAATTCGTCTTGTGCGGAATGTACTTTGCCAATGTTCATATTAATCTGTTGAACGGAGGAACTCAGTGTATCGGCGCTTTCCCGGAAACCATTGCTGACATCAGCATAATAGGTGGAGTCCTTACGGTAATTGTCTGCCAGCAATTCAAGATGTTCATAGTCCTTCATGACAGTACCATCCAGAAATGACAGAATGGCATTACTCTCATCTGCAAGAACCTTTACGTTGCTTAGAACCTCCTGCGTCAGTGTATTGACCTTGCCTATTTCCCTGCCGGTTAAATCGCTTAAATTTTTAATCTCTTCTGCAACTACGGCAAAGCCTCTGCCTGCCTCTCCCGCCCTTGCTGCCTCAATGGAAGCATTCAGGGCGAGCAGGTTGGTCTGTCCTGCAATATCCTGAATTGCACCTGCCACATCTCCAATCTGATTGATAACCTCTGCATTTTTGATTGCCACGAGAAGCCGGGAGCGGCTGTCGTTGGTTACAGTAACGGCATTTTGTTTGTTGTCCAGAATCTGCGGCACGATTGCTTCCACATGTTCTACAATTTCACAGGCTCTTTCTGCCATTTGCTGTGCATCTGCAGCCAGGCGGGCAATAGATGTTTCTATATCATCGCAGGTAATGTCAATATTTTGTATATTCTCTGTCTGCAAATCAATACTGGTGCCTGTGTCCTGCATGGATGTACTGATTTTCATAATATTTTCACCGATGCCGGAAACTTTTTGGTTTGCGGAAGTCATTTTGGTCCGAATAACATTTGAATCATTCTTGGTCTGACGAATGGTGGCAATGAAACGCTGCTCCAGCTCATTAATCAGATACGCAATCTCTTTCACTTCATTTTTCTGCGGAATAATATTTTCGAGACCGACCACCTTTTCCTTGACAAACTGTTTCATGCTGTTCATTGGCTGCAATAATTTGATGATTGCAAAATTTACAATGACAACTGTAACCAGCAGAAGGCAGACTCCCGAAAAAACAGGTACAATAAGATTCCTTATCAGTGCGTTGTTGATAACTGCAGTATCCTGAAAAACACCGAGCTTCCATCCGGTTGCCTCTGCTGTGCCTATGGCAATATATTTGCTTTTCCCGTCATAATCCTGGAAAGTGCTTGTTTTTTCTGTATCCAAATCAATTTTTAGGACATCCTGCAGTATGGTATTGCCTTCCTCTTTGGGAAGATAATCCTCATTTTTGTGAGTAATGACACTGCCGTCGTTTGCCAGCAGGAAGGTTTCAAAGCCCGTGGTCTCGCTAATCTGCTGTGTCATGTCTACCAGTCTGTCGATACTGATGTCTGCCAGCATAACTGCCTGCTCCCCATTAATTGTCATGGGTTCCGCAATACTTACAATCATCGTGCCGGAAGCAAAATCCTTATAAGGAGCCGTATAAATAAGCGTATTCTCCGCAATTGCCACCTTCCACCAGTCCCTGGTGGTAGGGTCTAAATCCAGTTCTGAATAATCTGCAGGAAGCACTCCGCCATTATATCCAAAGCAGCAGTAATACATTAAGGCATCTTCGTTGCAGGCAAGATTTTCTGCAAGATAATCCATAATTTTCTGCTCATCCTTCTCATTCATAAAAGCAAGCGAATTTCTCAGAGTATGTACAATATCTCCCTGCTGTTCAAGCCATTGGTTAATTATTTTTGCATTTGAAACAGCCTCATCAGAAAGAATAACATTCTCATTATCAATCATTACTTTTTTGGTTGTGACGCCGTTAATCAATGCTGTCACAAAAATAATCACAATGATGCCTACAGTTACTAAACCTGAAATACGGAAGCGGATACTTCCTTTCACATTTGTTTTCTGATTCATCTCCATTGTCCCTACCTTTGTGTATTATTCCCGCGAGCAATGAGCCAAGTGGTCGTGCTTGCACGGACAGTTGGCGAATGCCGCGAGGGTCAAATACCCCGCAGCTTGCTGCGGGATATTTGATTTTGATTGAAGTGCTGATAATATATTTGTACCACAGCATTCCGTTCTTTCCATTTTAACATATTTTTCACTTCCAGAATCAATTTTAGCGCAAATTGCAAATATATGGCGCGAATGGTAAAAGACATACATTTACATTTGACGAAAAAGATGTTAGGATAGCAATAATACAATAGGAATAGAGGGAGACCATCGATGTTTGTACAAGTTCTATCGTTTATTCATAATTTAACGACCATGCTGTTTGGTATTTATATATCCGCTTTTTTTCTGGGTGTAAAGCAGAACAGGAAGAATGTCCTTACACTGCTTGTATTTTCAGTCTTTGAAGGAGCCTTATATATCATCAGCTTTTTGCTGTTTGATATGGTTGTTGCCGACCGGCTCTATGTAATCATCATACACCTGCCCCTGATTTTGTTTTTAACTCTGTATTATAAATATCCGGTTATTTCCTCCTGTATCTCTGTGTTTTCCGCCTACCTGTGCTGCCAACTGAGCAAATGGATGGGGTTATTGGCATTGACAATTACAGGTGAACAGTGGCACTATTATGTTTTGCGGATTCTGACTACATTTATTTCCTTTTTTGTGCTGTGCAGATTCGTATGCCGCACCACGGAGACCATTTTTACGAAAGATACACGGGAGCTCTATATTATAGGCTTTCTGCCCACGGTATACTATATTTTTGATTATTCCTTCACCAAGCTTTCCGACCTGCTTTATTCCGGCAACAAAACGGTGGTTGAATTTATGGGTTTCGTCTTTTGTATCTCCTACTTTGTCTTTTTGTTCGTTTATTTCCAGGAATATGAGAAAAAGCAGGAAATCCAGCAGTACAGCAACCTCATGGAAATGCAGCTTCTCTCCATTGAAAAGGAGGTTGAACAGGTAGAGCGCAGTAAACAGAAGCTTTCCATATTAAGACATGATATGCGCCATCATTTGAATATCATCCTGATGCAGCTCCAGAATGGAAACACAAAAAAGGCAATAGATTATATCGGGGAAATCGGTAATATTTATGATGACACCGTGCTTACCGTTTACTGCCGGAACGAAATGGTAAATTCCGTAATCTCTATTTATCATGCACATTTTGCCGATAGGGGAATTACGCTTAACTGTGACATTTCCGTAGGGGAGGTTCTTCCTTGTCCGGACATTGCGATTTGTACCATTTTGTCTAATGCTTTGGAAAATTCCATGCACGCACTGGAGGAAATGGATACAGAGAAAAAATGGACCAGCCTAACCATTTCCCAAAAGGAAAATCATCTTCTGCTCCAAATTAAAAATCCGATTTTACAGGCTCCTAAATTTGTGGATGGCATTCCAACCTCCGGCAAAAAAGGACATGGTATCGGTGTGAAAAGTATTGTGTATTATGTAGAACAGTTAAATGGACAATGCCATTTTTCTGTTTCCGACCATTCCTTCATTTTAAGAATTATTATTCCCGCGAATAATGAGGGAAATAACCATGCCGGTATGGTTATTTGACGAATGTCGTGAGGGTTAAATACCCCGCAGCAGGCTGCGGGGTATTTGATTTATCCAGAACATATAAGCTTAGATTGCCTCGTGGAAAGTACGGGAGATAACATCAGCCTGCTGTTCAGGAGTCAGCTTGATAAAGTTTACAGCGTATCCTGATACACGGATAGTAAGCTGGGGATAGTTCTCAGGATGCTTCTGGGCATCTAATAAAGTATCTCTGTTTAATACATTAACATTTAAATGATGTCCGCCTTTTGTAGCGTAACCATCTAATAAAGCTACCAGATTATCAACTTGTGCGGTATTTGTTGCCATAATATATTCCTCCTTATTATTTATAAAAATGTTATGTCCTGTGATTACCGCATCAGCGGTAATCATCAAGACCTTCCTCAAGAGTGGGTACACTGCAGGCTAACGGTGTCCTGGAACAGTCTGTACAGCCCATTGTCTGAACGCTTTTTGATTTTTCACCTTCGGTGTCAAAATCCACATTTACATGTCCTACACCATCCGTCATGCCGGAGTCCAGCATTTTTACAAGGTCATCAATCATTGCTTTTTCGTCCATTGTGCCACCTTTCTTTCTTATGATGCTAATTACTTGTTCAAATCTAATTCAAGGTCACCTGCGAATACCTGGTCTTCTTTGCCGAGTGCTCCGGGAATGATGGTGAAGGTATTGGAAATACCGTCCTGTGCATCATTGAAAGGAAGCTTGGATACGGAAGACAGAGATGCTACTGCACCGTGGGTATCGCGTCCATGCATAGGGTTGGCACCGGGAGCGAAAGGCTGTCCTTTCTTACGTCCGTCAGGAGTATTACCGGTAGCTTTACCATAGGTTACATTAGAGGTAATTGTCAGAATGGAGGTAGTAGGCACACCATTTCTGTAGGTATGATGTCTTCTGATGGCAGTCATGAATTTATGAACAACATCCTGCGCAATCTCATCAACACGGTCATCATCATTACCATATTTAGGGAACTCGCCAG
>CAZRZM010000096.1:11843-12099 GCA_964604575.1 uncultured Acetatifactor sp. | reverse complement strand
CGGATAATCAGGATATTAAAGTCTGGAATATTTCTCTGGGTAGTAATCAAGAAATAAACGATAACTTTATTTCTGCCGAAGCAGCGGTACTGGATCAAATTCAGTATGAAAATGATGTGATATTTGTTGTGGCAGGTACCAATAAGCATAATTCAAATGTTGAAAAAATTGGTTCACCGGCAGATTCTCTTAATAGTTTAGTCGTTAACGCAGTTACAAAAAGTGGATTGTCTACAAAATATGCGAGAAAAGGGCT
>CAZRZM010000096.1:0-11833 GCA_964604575.1 uncultured Acetatifactor sp. | reverse complement strand
ATTTTTTGCAAAACCGGATGTTAGCTATTACGGAGGAAGTGAAGAACAGTATATACAAGTTTGTGAACCATTAGGAGCGACTTATCTTGCAGGAACATCTTTTGCGGCTCCGTGGATTGCAAGAAAACTTTCGTATTTAATTGATGTGTTGGGATTCAATAGAGAAATTGCAAAAGCTATGATAATCGATGCTGCAAGAGGTTGGAATGAAACACCTACGCCAGAAGAAGTAGCATTATATGGTCATGGAGTTGTTCCAATAAAAATAGATGACATTATTCAGACATCCGACGATGAGATTAAATTTGTTGTAACTGATGTTAGTGAAAAATGGAATACATACAATTATCATTTTCCTATTCCTATTAAAGACAATGCCTATCCTTATTTTGCAAGAGCAACAATGTGTTATTTTCCTATATGTGATAGGGCGCAAGGAGTTGATTATACTAATACGGAACTAAATCTTCATTTTGGAAGAATTAAAGATGATGGAAAATTGAATGAAATAAATGAGGATAAACAGAATCAAGAAGATGATTCGGAAGATGCAAGATGCTACATTCTTGAAGGTGAAGCCAGAGAACGGTTTCGAAAATGGGATAATGTCAAGTATATTTCCGAGAAAATTAAGTCTAGAAAAGTTCCAAAAAAATCGTATACAAATAAGAATTGGGGAATGGAAGTTAAAACGAATAATAGGTTAGATCCTCAAGATGGAGTAGGTCTTCGATTTGGAGTTGTAGTTACCATAAAAGAAATGTTTGGAATTAATAGAATTGACGAATTTATAAGAAATTGTAATTTGAATGGCTGGTTGGTAAACAGCATAGACATTCAGAACAAAGTTGATATTCATGAGAAGGTTAATGAAGAAATTGAATTTGAATAGAAACTTCACCAACCTTGATTATAGAGATATCGGGAGCACGAAAGTGAATTGGGAGTTATAATAACAGTGCTGTAAGGCACAGAAATGAGGTTTGCAATGACTGACGCAAAAGAACAGCTTTTTTCCGGAATGTATCACTCCATGGGTATCAGCAGGGAGGTTTATGATTATGGAGAAAGGATTCTGGAAGGATTAAAGGAAAGGTTTGCAGAAATTGATGAGGTGGCTGAGTGGAACCAGTTAAAGGTTCTTGGGGCAATGCAGGAAAATCATGTGAGTGAGGCATGTCTTCTGGGAACCAGCGGATACGGATATAATGATATGGGAAGGGAAACACTGGAGGCGGTGTATGCAAAAGTATTTCATGCGGAGGATGCGCTGGTGCGCCCCCAGATTACCTGCGGAACCCATGCGCTGGCGTTGGCGCTTATGAGTAACCTGCGTCCGGGAGATGAACTTCTCTCGCCTGTGGGAAAGCCCTATGATACGCTGGAGGAGGTAATCGGCATCCGTCCCTCCAAAGGCTCCCTCGCAGAATACGGAGTGAGTTACAGGCAGGTGGATTTGCTTGCTGACGGTGGGTTTGACTATGCAAATATCAAAAAGGCAATCAACGAAAAAACAAGGCTTGTGACTATCCAGCGTTCCAAGGGTTATCAGACAAGACCAACCTTATCCGTTGCCCGCATCGGGGAACTGATTTCCTATATAAAAGCCATTAAACCGGATGTTATCTGCATGGTGGACAACTGTTACGGAGAGTTTGTGGAACCAAAAGAGCCTACGGATGTGGGAGCCGACATGGTGGTGGGTTCCCTGATTAAAAATCCCGGTGGAGGACTGGCTCCCATCGGCGGTTATATTGCAGGTAAAAAAACATGTGTGGAGAATGCGGCATATCGCTTGACTTCGCCGGGACTGGGCAAGGAGGTGGGCGCGTCGCTTGGCATTCTGCCCAGCTTTTATCAGGGATTTTTCTTAGCCCCCACAGTGACCGCAGGAGCACTCAAAGGAGCCATTTTTGCGGCCAATGTATATGAAAAGCTGGGCTTTGCAGTAGTTCCTGACAGCACGGAGAGCAGACATGATATTATTCAGGCAGTGACTTTCGGAAGCCCGGAAGGTGTGGTTGCTTTCTGTGAGGGAATCCAGGCGGCGGCGCCGGTGGACAGTCATGTTACGCCTGAGCCCTGGGATATGCCGGGATATGATGCCCAGGTTATTATGGCGGCGGGGGCATTCGTGTCCGGTTCCTCCATAGAACTGTCGGCGGACGGACCCATCAAGCCTCCCTATGCAGTATATTTTCAGGGCGGACTTACCTGGTTCCATGCCAAATATGGTATTTTAAAATCTCTGCAGTCCCTGATAAATAAAGGAGTTGTACAAAAGGAGAAGTTAAGGGGAGAAAAATGTTTTCCACATTAGAATTTTGTAGAAATTACGCAAAATAAAATCTATGAATTTAGTATACACAAACCTTTTTTTGTGGTACTATATAAAGGCGTATGGAGGTTGTCCCATGGGCAGATAAGACAGGATACGCTTACAATACAAATGAATATGGAGGAAGGACCTTGAAAAGAATCAACTGGGTATTGGTAATATTGGTATTAGTCGGTTTTGTTATCGGAAGATTTATCGGTACTTTCTTTGATGGCAGTTTTCTGAATTATGGACAATCCTTTGGGCTGAGTTCACCGGTTGAGCTGGATTTGGGTTTTATTATTCTGACGTTTGGATTAAAGATTCACATTACCATTGCCAGCGTATTTGGTGTAATCATTTCGCTGGTAGTATACCGCTTTATTCGGTAGGGATGCTTTATTTGCTTTGGAGAAGGCAAAAGGAGCATAATTGAAAAAAGAAAAACATGTATGTAACCAGAATCTGCCTTATGAAAAGTTTCAGCATTTGGGACCGGAATCACTGACGGAAAGTGAGCTGCTTGCCATTATTCTGCGGACCGGAACCAGGGAAAAAAGCGCCCTGCAGCTTGCGGAGGAGGTTCTGCTTCTGGCAGGATATCCCGGCAGGGGGCTGCTTGGACTGTACGATGTGTCCCTGGAGGAGCTGATGACAGTCAAAGGCATCGGCATGGTAAAAGCCGTCAAATTAAAATGTATTACGGAGCTTACCATGCGTATCAGCAGAGCCAGCGCCGGGTGCAGGCTTAAGTTTACGAATCCCGCCACTATAGCGGACTATTTTATGGAGCAGCTGCGGCACAGGGAAACGGAGTGTGTGGTATTAGTCAGTCTGGATGTCAAAGGACAGCTTATACAGGAAAAGAAGCTTTCCGACGGCACTGTGAGAATGTCCATGATTTCTCCGAGAGAAATTTTTCTGGAAGCGCTTAAATGCAAGGCAGTGAACATTGTACTGGTGCACAATCATCCCAGTGGCGACCCCGCACCCAGCAGGGCGGACATGGAGATGACCCAGGCTGTTTGCGAGATGGGGGAGAAGATGGATATACCGCTGCTCGACCATATTATTATTGGAGATAATAAGTATACCAGCTTTCGGGAGCTGGGAAAATTATAAAAAGCAGGAAAGAGAGGAGCTGTTATTTTGGCTAACAACGCATTTGGTATCGATTTGGGTACTAATAATATTAAAATTTATAATAGAAATGATGACAATATTCTGGTGGAAAAGAATATGATTGCCATCGAAAACAAAAATACACTTTTCGCCTATGGAGACTCTGCATTTTATATGTATGAGAAAGCGCCGGGAAATATTCATATTTCTTATCCTCTTTCCAACGGTGTGATTGCGGACATCAAGAATATGGAGACATTAGTCCGCTATTTTATTACGGATTTACAAAAAGGGAACGTTAAACCTGCGGATTTCTATATTGCAGTGCCTACGGATGTTACCGAGGTGGAGAAAAGGGCATTCTATGATCTGGTAAAAGATGCCAATGTGAAGGCAAAGAAAATCATGGTGGTGGAGAAAGCAGTCGCAGACGGTCTGGGGCTGGATATTGATGTAAAAAATTCCCAGGGTGTTCTGGTTGTTAATGTGGGATATGAGACAACGGAGGTGTCTATTCTGTCCCTTGGAGGTATTGTTTTAAGCCGCCTGATAAAAGTGGGAGGCGCCAAATTTGATGAGGCAATCCGGGCTGCTGTCAGAAGGGAATTCAGCCTGATTATCGGCGGGAAAACCGCAGAGACCGTAAAGATTTCCTTAAAAGACCTGGAAAATGACAAATCCGGCGCAGTAGTTTACGGACGTGATATTGTTACAGGGCTTCCTGTGGAGAGAGAGATACCTACAAAACTTGTGGATGAATCCCTGGGAGAGCACTTCAATTCCATTATTGATAATGTAAAAGTGATTCTGGAGAGAACGCCTCCGGAGCTTGCGGCAGATATTTTCCGTCACGGTATCTATCTCACCGGCGGAGCTTCCCAGGTCAATCATCTGGCAGAAAAAATGGCAGCGGGAACAGGATTAAAGGTAAATGTTGCTGAAAATCCGGTTACCAGTGTTGCGGCAGGACTTTCCAAAATTATAAAAGATGATAACTACAAATCAGTAGCATATGCGATTGAAGGGATGAGTAAATGAGCCCAATTATAAAAAGAAAAGGGGAGAGGTTTACTTTGCCGAGTAAATATCTCCTCTTTATTTTAACATTTGTATGTACGCTAATGATGTTAATCACTTTTGGTACCAATGTGTTTAATAGACCCTTAAATACACTGCTTGGATATATTATTGTTCCTTTCCAGCAGGGTATCGGCAGGATGGGCGGATGGCTGTCAGACCGCTCTGAGGAACTGGTTCAGATTCGTTCCCTGCTGGATGAGAATGAGAGACTTCGCGCGGAGGTTGCCGCGCTTACCGAAGAAAACACACTGTTACAGCAGAATAAATACGAATTAAATAAATTACGGGATTTGGTGGATTTGGATGAACAGTACGGCGAATATGAGAAAGTAGGCGCGCGTATTATCGGAAGGGATTCCGGCAACTGGTACAGTTCCTTTATTATCGACAAGGGTGCGGATGACGGACTGATGGTGGATATGAATGTAATCGCGGGCGGCGGTCTGGTGGGCAGAATTACTTCTGTGGGTCCCAACTGGGCAAGGATTACGTCTATTATTTCGGACAACAGCAATGTCAGTGCCATGACCCTTGCCACAGAGGACAATTTAATGGTTCGCGGCGATTTACAGCTTATGGCGGACGGGGTAATATCCTTTGGACAGTTGGTGGACAGCCAGAATGTGGTTGCGGAGGGCGATAAAATTGTGACCTCCAATATCAGTGACAAATATCTGCCCAATATTTTGATTGGTTATATTCATACCATCAACCGGGATGCCAATAATCTGACCAAATCAGGATACATAACTCCGGCAGTGGATTTTGAGCATCTGGGAGAGGTTCTGGTAATCACGGATTTAAAACAACAGATTAATAATGAAGAGTAGCAGGAGGAAGCCCGATTGAGAAAAGTAGTTGTTACGGTCTTCATTTTTATATGTTTTGTATTGCAGTGCAGCGTGTTTGGCAGTTTTGCATTTGCAGGCATTATTCCTAACTTATTGATTATTGTGACCTCTTCTTTTGGTTTTATGAGAGGAGAAAAGGAAGGGCTTGTCATAGGCTTTTTCTGTGGACTGATAAGTGATGTATTTTTTGGTGAGTTTCTGGGATTTTATGCGCTGATATTAATGTATATCGGATATTTAAACGGCAAATTCTGTCGCATTTTTTTCCCGGAGGACATTAAACTGCCCATTGCACTTATTACGGTGAGCGATTTGTCGTATGGTATCCTCTGTTATGTTTTCCTGTTCTTATTGAGGGGCAGATTAAATTTCCCTTATTATTTTGTGAAAGTGATTCTTCCGGAGGGGCTGTATACGGTTGTTGTGACTATGTTTTTGTATCCGTTGATTCTGAAAATCAACGGTATGCTGGAAGCAAGAGAAAAAAGGAGTGCACAAAAATTTGTTTGATGAAATAAAGGACCACATTATTAGTATTATAACCAGCAGACTGACAGTGCTTACCCTGATGTTTATGGTGCTGGGAGGCATTCTTGTTTACCGCTGTTTCAATCTCCAGATAGTTCATGGAGAGGAGTATCTGAATGATTTTATTCTACAGACGGAAAAAACAAGGGATATTGCCAGCAGCCGTGGTGACATTCTGGACAGAAACGGCAATGTACTGGCATACAATGAACTGGCATATTCCGTTAAAATAGAAGATGTTTTCGAGTCTAATAAAAGCAAAAATAAAAATATGAATGAGACCATTTACCGTCTGATTCAGATGATTGAGAAAAATGGTGATAATGTCATTACAGATTTTAGAATTATTGTGGATGAGGATGGAGAATTTGCTTTTACCTCAGAGGGAACCGCACATCTGCGTTTTCTGGCAGATGTATATGGCTACACCACCATTGATAAGCTGGCTGAAGATGAAAGAACAGTGACAGCCACAGAGCTGATGGAATATTTAAGCCGTCCCAAAGGTTTCGCTATCGGTGATTATGAAGTGGAGGGAGATACCAAAAGTAAATTTATCCCCGGCAAAGGCTATTCCAAAGAAGACTGGCTGAAAATGGTTACTATCCGCTATGCCATGAATCTGACTTCCTACCGCAAGTACATAGGTACTACAGTTGCAACCAATGTGAGTGACAGAACCGTTGCGGTTATTCTGGAAAATTCCGGGGAGCTGCCGGGTGTATCCATTATGGAGGATACCGTCCGCCGCTATGTGGACAGTGAGTATTTTGCCCATGTGCTGGGATATACCGGCAAGATTTCTTCCGAACAGCTTACACAGTTAAATGAAGAGAGTGTGGCTGCGGGAGGCAGTGAGGATACCTATACTATCAATGATGTGGTTGGCAAGGGCGGTATTGAAGCCTATATGGAAACCACCCTGCAGGGAACAAAAGGTACGGAGAAGGTAATCGTAGACAACACCGGTAAGGTAATGACGATTCTGGAACGCACGGAGGCAGTGGCGGGAAATACAGTACAGCTTACGATTGACAAGGATTTAACCATTGCTGTCTATAATATCGTGGAACAGAAGCTGGCGGGACTATTGACCGACAAAATAAGAGATATCAAAGAATACCGGGCAGGTGAGAATTCCCGCAGTTCTGATATCCTAATCCCCATTTATGATGTGTATTTTGCAGTTATCAATAACAGTATTGTGGATATCAGACATTTTGCCCAGGATGATGCGGGCGAAACAGAGAAAGCAGTGTATAATGCCTATCTGGATTACAGGGACCAGGCATATGAGAAGTTGAATTATGAACTGACAGAAGGCTATACTCCCTATAATAAGCTGTCCAAAGAATATCAGGTTTACCAGAGTAATATTGTATCGCTGTTAAACAAAAACGGAATCATTATGACGGAGGAAGTGGATGAGAAGGATGCCACCCAGATTGCCTGGGCAAAAGATGAGGTAATCAGTCTGGGAGAGTATTTGAAATACTGTATCGCCCAGAACTGGATTGATGTGAGCAAGCTGAACATGGATGCGAAATATTCCGACTCTTCCGAAATATATGATAAGCTTTTAGCAGAAATCATTAGTATGATTGACAAAAATACAGAGTTTCAGAAGCGTTTTTATAAATATATGCTGCTCAATAATGTGATAAGCGGCAAACAGATTTGTATGCTTCTGTGTGAGCAGAATGCGGCGGAGGTTTCCATTGAGGATGAAGAAGCCTTGTATAACGGAGGAATATCCGCATATAATTTTATGCTAAACCGTATTAAAAATCTGGATATCACACCTGCACAGCTTGCATTGGACCCCTGCAACGCTTCCGTTGTCATAACAGATGTCAATACCGGTCAGGTTCTGGCACTGGTATCCTATCCGGGTTATGACAACAATAAAATGGCAAATTCCATTGATGCGGAATATTTCGCCAAATTAAATGCGGACAAAGCAAATCCCCAGTACAATTATGCCACCCAGTCCAAGGCGGCGCCGGGTTCTACGTTTAAAATTGTATCGGCGACAGCGGGACTGATGGAAAATGTGATTGATTTGTCCAGCCGTGTCAATTGTGTGGGTACTTATACGGCGATTACGCCGTCTCCGAGATGCTGGCGTCTGTCAGGACACGGGACGGAAAATGTGACATCGGCAATCAAGGATTCCTGCAACTATTTCTTTTATGATGTGGGATACAAGCTGTCCACCAGAACCGGAGCTTATGACGAGCAGGCAGGTCTGGATACTTTGTATCAGTATGCGGACTGGTTTGGTCTGACGGAAAAGTCAGGGATAGAGATTGTGGAGGAAGTACCTGATGTATCCAATATGGATCCTGTGCGTTCCGCAATTGGCCAGGGCTCCCACAGCTATACCACAGTGGGACTGGCAAGATACACTACGACCATTGCCAACAGCGGCACCTGCTATAATCTTACCCTGCTGGACAGTGTGGTGGATGGGGAAGGAAAAACCATACAGAAATTTGAGCCGGATATCCGCAACCAGATTGAACTTCCGGACAGTTATTGGGATGCCTTCCATCTGGGTATGCGTCAGGTGGTTCAGAATAAGAGTTATTTTAAGGATTTGGCAGTAAATGTGGCAGGTAAAACAGGTACTGCGGAACAGCTTACGACCAGACCAAACCATGCGCTTTTTATCTGCTATGCTCCTTATGAGCAGCCGGAAATTGCGGTGGTAACCCGTATTCCTTTTGGATATTCCTCCGATTATGCGGCACAGTTTACAAGGGATATTATCAAATATTATTATGGGCTTGCAGAAGAGGAAGAACTTATTACAGGAACAGCAGATACTCCGGATGGAGGAATTTCAAATGAAATGTAACGGAAAAAGGGAGGAAGGAGTGCTGCGGATATGAAAGATGCTGTTATCATAAAAAGTTTTCCCAATGGAATTACCCTGATACTGAAAGAGGATGTTCCCCTGGAACAGATTCTGGAAGAAATATGTTATAAATTTGCGGAGGCAAAGAATTTTTTTGGCTCCTGCAGTATGGCTCTTTCCATAGAAGGAAGGCAGGTTTCCGAGGCGGAAGAAATGCAGATACTGGATGCTATTAAACAGAACAGTAATGTACGCATTATGTGCATTGTAGGACATGATGAAGAGACAAATAAGAATTTTATCAAGGCTCTTTATCATATGGAGAAGAAACTCACCGATGGGGATGAGGGACAGTTTTATAAAGGTACTTTAAAGAACAGGGATGTTCTGGAAACCGAAACCAGTATTATTATTTTAGGGGATGTGTATCCAGGCTGCGCCGTAATTTCTTCCAAAAATATTATTATTCTCGGCGGACTCTACGGTGAGGCCTATGCCGGGGGCGACGGCAAACCGGGAGCTTATGTAGTTGCGCTTGAAATGGAGCCGGAGAGGTTAAAAGTCGGCGATTTCAAATATAAAAATAATTCCAGACAGACAAAATGGGGCATCCGCCCGAAAGTACAGCCGAAGATTGCATATGTAAAAAACGACAGAGTCGTAATGGACACACTTACAAAAGAATTACTGGATTCTTTCTAAAGAATTTTCAGGGGACGACAAAATAGAAAATGGAGGATTTAAGTTATGGAAAATGGCTCCGAAGTCATTGTCGTCACTTCAGGTAAGGGCGGTGTGGGTAAGACCACCACATCTGCAAATGTAGGTACGGGTCTGGCGAAGCTTGGCAAAAAAGTCTGTCTGATAGACACAGATATCGGTCTGCGCAATCTGGATGTTGTCATGGGGCTGGAAAACCGGATTGTATATAATCTGGTGGACGTTGTGGAGGGCAACTGTCGTGTCAAACAGGCGCTTATCCGGGATAAGCGTCATCCGGGACTTTATCTGATGCCCTCAGCACAGACAAGGGACAAATCCGCAGTTTCTCCGGGACAGATGGTAAAAGTAATTGAGCATCTGAAGGAACAGTTTGATTATATTATATTAGACTGCCCCGCAGGAATAGAACAGGGATTTCAAAATGCCATCGCAGGTGCAGACAGAGCCCTTGTGGTAACAACGCCGGAAGTATCAGCCATCCGCGATGCGGACAGAATTATCGGTCTTTTAGAGGCCAATGGATTTAAGCAGATGGATTTGATTATCAACCGTCTGCGGATGGATATGGTAAAGCGCGGGGATATGATGTCTGCTTCCGATGTGGTGGATATTCTTGCCATTCCGCTGATTGGTGTAATTCCGGATGATGAAAATGTGGTGATTGCCACCAATCAGGGAGAACCGTTGGTGGGAAATGATACTCCGGCAGGCCAGGCATACGCCAATGTGGTACAAAGGATTCTGGGAAAAGAGGTTCCGTTCCTTAATTTTGAAAGAGGACTTTCTTTCTGGACAAAGGTTTCAGGTATTTTTCATAAAACACAGAATGTCTAGGCGGTAATAGGCCGGAAAGATACGTCCGGCAGGAATGGAGATGGATATGAGAATATTTTTTCGTAAGAAAAGCTCCTACCAGGTAGCCAAGGACAGACTGAAGATATTATTGATATCTGACCGTGTGAATTGTTCACCTGAGATGATGGAGCTGATTAAAGCAGATATTACGAAAGTGATTTCAAAATACATGAAGATAGATGCTGAAAATATGGATATTCAGATTAATACCAAAGCGAATAAGGGAGCGAGAGGCGGGAAAACCCCTACACTCTACGCTAATATCCCTATTCTGGATTTACATAAGTAGTATGAAAGGACATTTTAATGTTTAAAAATTACAGGCTGCGGGATTACGATTTTAAGTTAATATTGATGGTATGGGCGCTTGCCGGTATCGGAGTCATGACTATCGGAAGTGCAGAGGAATCTCTGCAGACAAGACAGTTTCTGGGAGTGATTGCGGGTTCAGTAATTATGATAGTACTTTCTTTTTTCAATTATTCCATGATTTTAAAACTGAACTGGCTAATGTACGCAGGTAATCTGGCTCTGCTGCTTTTGGTAATTGCCGTGGGCAAAGAAGGCGGTGGAGCACAGAGATGGCTGAAAATAGGGGGGTTGCAATTTCAGCCGTCAGAAACTGCGAAAATTTTGTTGATTTTATTCTTTGCACAGTTTATTATGAAATATAAGGAGAAATTAAATACTTTTAAAATAATTGCCAGTTGCGTTATACTGATTCTGATTCCATGGGCGTTGATTTATAAGCAGCCTGACCTGTCTACAAGTATGGTTTTGCTTTTCATATTCTGTGTCATAATGTTTTCTGCCGGAATCAGCTATAAGCTGATAATCGGAGTACTCGCTGTGGCAATTCCGGCAGTTGCCATTGTGATATCACTGGCATTACAGCCGGATAATGAGATTCTGAAAGGATTTCAGAAGAATCGAATCCTTGCGTTTATCAATCCGGAGGAATATGCTACAGAGGAAGCATACCAGCAGTTGAATTCTGTTACTGCCATTGCTTCGGGACAGCTTGATGGCAAGGGATACAAGAATAATGAAATTACCTCCGTTAAAAACGGTAATTTTATTTCGGAGGCAGAGACAGATTTTATTTTTGCTGTAATTGGTGAGGAATTTGGATTTAAGGGCAGTGTTGCTGTTATTATTTTATTGATGGGGATTTCTCTGGAGTGCATTTCTGTGGCGCGGAAGGCGAAAGACGTGGCCGGAACCATTATTGCTGCGGGGATAGGGGGACTCATTGCCATACAGGGCTTTTTTAATATCGGAGTGGCAACTTTCATTTTACCGAATACAGGTCTTCCGATGCCTTTTGTAAGTTATGGACTGACCTCGTTAATGAGTCTTTTTATTGGAATAGGGTTTGTGTTAAACGTCCGGCTGCAGGCACGAAGAAATAATAATTAATAGGAGAGGGTGAATTCTTATGAACATTGCGCTGATTGCACATGATGCAAAGAAAAAATTAATGCAGAATTTTTGTAT
>CAZRZM010000095.1:0-12205 GCA_964604575.1 uncultured Acetatifactor sp. | reverse complement strand
TCATGGTAATTGTTACGACTGGATTCTGTGCCATAATATTCCTCATTTCCTATTTTTATTTTGTTTCAAAATCATGTATACTGATAAGGAATTATAGACCTTATTCAAGGCAGGAAATGCCGAATGGCATAAAAAGCCATGATTGGTCTGTAATCATGGTATAATAATTCTGCTATGCAGAATCCATGACGGTTTCACCGCCATGTCACCGCTTTCGCGGTGTATTATACCGAAAGCCATGGCTTGAGAAACAAATGTCTGCTTCGCAGCCGCTTGTTTCTCTGCGCACATGGTATTATATGACTGACTCTGAACAGTTACATCATATCTTAAATTCAAATTGACGTAAAGGGATATTTCATAAAATGGGAAAAAGATTTTATTTACAGAGGGTAGTATTGTGGCTCACCGACGGTGCGCTGATGGCGCATTTTGTGGAGCTGATAGAGAAACTGCAGGATGTGGGCATTGCTGTGGAGGCGCTGCTTACAGAGGAGAGAGCGGAGCGGCGGGACAACACATTGTATATCACTGACAGCGGTGCGTGTGCCTCCTGGCTGAAGGAGGAAAATCTGCCTATACTGGCATACCTGCATGAAAATAATCAGGGAGAAGATTTTGGCGGGATGGCGTATGCCATGGAAAACGCAGAGGAAATTGAGCCGGAATATCTGGAGCGTGTGTACAGACGTTATCTGGATTTGCCCTGGGATATTCTAAGTACTGCCCGCTGTGATATCAGGGAAACTGTGGTTGCGGATGTGGATGAATTTATGAAAATTTATAGCGAACCGTCCATTACGCAGTATACAGAGGGACTATATGAGGACCCGGAGCAGGAAAAGGCATATATCAGGGATTACATCGACAAAATGTATCATTTTTATGAATATGGAGTATGGACGGTTTTACATAGGGAGTCGGGTGAGATAATTGGAAGGGCAGGGTTTAGCGTCAGAGAGGGCAGTAATTTGCCGGAGCTGGGCTTTGTGATTGCCTGTCCCTGGCAGAGAAAAGGGATTGCCTATGAGATATGCAGTGCCATTCTTGCATTTGGGTCCAGGGTGCTTGGATTTCATAAGGTACAGACACTGGTACGCCCTGAAAATAAAGCGTCCCTGGCACTCTGCGCCAAACTGGGATTTGTGGAGCAGAAACGTGTCAGGGAGCGGGATTACATATCTGGTGAGGAATGGGAATATTGCTATCTTATCTGGGTGGGATAAGGCAGGCGAACTGTGCACCGCACCCCGCCTGCGACCATATTAGTGGATTTTTATAGGTATTGCTTTAGATTTTGGTAAATAACTTCGTAGGCATCTGCGAACATATGCAGACCTTCAACGGTATAGTCGGCAACAAGGTCGCCGTCCGTATCGGTAATTCCTTCATTGACATTGATAAAATGATAGCCGTAGGAGGCCGTCAATTTAGCGATTTCTTCATTGACAAGCTCCAGGTTTTCCCTGGTGCGGATTTTCAGCATATTTTCCAATAATGGTTTTGCTGCGGGGATTGTGGGGTTTACCGGGTAAAATGCCATAATGTAAAAAATGGTGTTGGGAAGCTTTTCCCTGCATAGGTCGAAAATTTTGCAGTAATTCTTTTTCAGATGCTCCAGCCAGTTTTCCCCGTCAGCCCTCTCGTTCATGTCATTGGTACCGATATTCAAAAAGACTTTGGAGGGTGCCAGGTCGAATAACATGGTGTCAATATGTTCCAGAAACTGGTCGGTGTTGTAACCGCCGATACCCCGGTTGTATACTATTTTACCTGCGTTGTGTGTGAGACTGAGTTCGTTTACGGGAAACTGCTCCATCAGGGAAGAGCCCGTAAACAGAATCTGTCCTTTCTGCGCATTCTGGTTCAGTTGCCTATAGTTAATCAGTCGAATCTGCTGCTCCCGCTCCAGACCGGAAAATTTTGCAATGTGGTCGGATAATAATTGCTGTTCCATAAAAATACCTGCCTCTCTCCCATAAATGTATGGATATTGTCTGTAGTTAAGTATACTCTGTTTTTAAGAGTTAAACAATTCATAATATTCATGTGGAAAAATTAAAAAAGAATATGACACTTTGGTAAATTCTAAAAAAATATAAAATTTGTAGTTGACATTCCGGACGCGGAGTGCTATACTGCATTTCAACAAGCAAAGGCGCTATGGTTTATCCGTAGTGCCTTTTGTTGTTACATATGGTTTTGTTTTCGGATTGGTCGCGCGCAGACCGGAAACAGACAAAAAAAGCGATGCAATGGGGCATTTACGGCAACCTGAGTATCGCTAATTTTATTTTTGGAGGAAAAAATTATGGAAGAAGTATCAAGTATCGTATTTGGTGTCTGGTTTCTGATTGGCGCTGCGTTGGTATTTTGGATGCAGGCTGGTTTCGCAATGGTGGAAGCAGGTTTCACCAGAGCAAAGAACTCCGGCAATATTATTATGAAAAACCTGATGGATTTCTGTATTGGTACAGTGGTATTTATTCTGATTGGTTTCGGACTGTTTCTGGGTGAGGATGTTGTAGGTCTGATTGGAAAGCCGGGCTTTGACATTTTTACTGCATATGAAAGTTTTGACTGGTCCAATTTTGTATTCAATCTGGTGTTCTGTGCTACCACTGCCACGATTGTGTCCGGTGCCATGGCTGAGAGAACAAAATTCTTGTCCTACTGTGTTTACTCAGCCGTTATCTCCGCACTGATTTATCCCGTGGAGGCACACTGGATTTGGGGAGGCGGCTGGTTGTCCCAGATAGGATTCCACGATTTTGCAGGTTCCTGTGCAATTCATATGGTAGGTGGTATCTCCGCATTAATTGGTGCAGCAATTCTGGGACCCCGTATCGGCAAGTTTGTAAAAGACAAAGCAGGTAAAGTAACAAAAGTAAACGCTTTTCCCGGTCATAACCTTCCGATTGGGGCACTGGGTGTATTTATTCTGTGGCTGGGCTGGTACGGATTTAACGGTGCGGCAGCAACGAGCCTTGAGCAGTTGGCATCTATTTTTGTAACTACCACCATCGCTCCTGCAATAGCAACGGTAGTATGTATGATATTTACCTGGATAAAATATGGCAAACCCGATGTGTCCATGTGTCTGAATGCCTCTCTGGCAGGTCTGGTAGCCATTACGGCTCCCTGCGATGTGACGGATGCGTTTGGTGCGGCTGTTATCGGTACAGTGGCAGGTCTGCTGGTAGTATTCGGTGTATGGCTTCTGGATTACAAATTGCATGTGGATGACCCGGTTGGAGCTGTGGCAGTACATTGCATGAACGGTATCTGGGGAACCATTGCAACCGGTTTGTTTGCAACTACTACAGCGCCCGGAAACGACAGTGTTGTCGGTCTGTTCTATGGCGGCGGATTTAAACAGTTGGGTCTTCAGTTACTTGGTGTATTGACGGTTGGTACCTGGACAGCCGTAACGATTACAATTACGTTCCTGGTAATTAAAAAAGTATTTGGACTTCGTGTTACAGAAGAAGAGGAAATTATCGGTCTGGACGCTACAGAACATGGTCTGCCTTCTGCATATGCAGGATTCAGTCTGATGGATATTTCTAATACAATGACTATGGATGAAAATGAAAATACGGACCTTGGTGTATCAGAATATGCACAGGCTTCCGAGTTCCAGAAGTCTGCGGCAGTAAAGGTTATGGAGGCGCCTCTTGCTTCTGCCAGCGGTATCTACAAGGTAGTTATTATTACCAAGCTGTCCAGATACGAGAAATTGAGAAAAGCCATGAACGAGCTGGGTGTAACAGGCATGACTATGACTCAGGTAATGGGCTGTGGTATCCAGAAGGGTGCAGGAGAGAGATATCGTGGTGTAGAAATGGATGCCACCCTGCTGCCTAAGGTTAAGATTGAAGTTGTGGTAAGCAAGATTCCGGTGGCAGATGTGATTGAAGCTGCCAAGAAGACATTGTATACCGGACATATCGGCGACGGTAAGATTTTTGTATACAATGTGGATAAGGTAGTGAAAGTCCGCACCGGAGAAGAGGATTTTGAAGCATTACAAGATGTAGAATAATGGAGTGAAAGGTTTTATTCTGCAATAAAAGAAGCTGTGGCTTTATGATTTATATGATAGAATCAAAGGGACGATTCTATTATCTAAATTCTATTATAAAAGCCGCAGCTTCTTTTTGATACAAAATAATGTGGAAAGTGTGATGCAGACGGTTACTCCCACAAATCCCCCCACACCTGATTACACAAATTCACGCAATATTCTCTGTTAAAAGAAGCATCCTGAGAGACAATAGCATTGCGCTCTGCCAGTTCTTCCGTGTATTCAGAGAGAAAATAGGTGCTGACGCCATTTATGCCTGGTTCCACATGAGATACTAAGGCGTTAATACCGTAATCGCTGATAACAGCATTGCCCTCTTCATCCAGGGTGATTGTCACTTCCGCCATACCGCCCACCATACGGTTGGCGACGCCTTCTCCTGTTCCCGACGTCCAGTTTACATAGTTTCCCAGAGAATAGTAAACCAGCATTTGATGACCGCTTTTCTCATCAGTGACCCATTCAACGGGTTCGATAACATGGGGGTGTGTTCCCAGCACCAAATCCACACCGTTTTCCAGAAAAATCTGCGTCCATTTCTCCTGAAAAGAATCGGGCTCCAGACGGTATTCCGTGCCCCAGTGGGGACAGACAATGGTAAAATCAGCTATTTCTTCTGCCAGTCTGATATCTGCGGTGACCTGTTCCTCGTCCAGCAAATCCACCGCATAGGGCATATCATCAGGGAGAGCGATTCCATTGGTTCCATAGGTATAATTAAGAATGGCTATGGTAAAGGATTCTGTTTCATCCCAATCGGATTCCACTGTATACAAATAAGGCAGGGCACCGTGTGCTGTGGAAGTGTTTTCTTCTGTGTGGATACCCAGAACTGCAATTTCGGGATAGGTGGTTTTCCAATGCCCATAGCAGGATACCAGTCCGCGTCTGCCCTTGTCCAAGACATGGTTAGTGGCATGGCAGACAACGTCAAAACCAGAACTGACAAGCGTGTCACACAGTGAAAAAGAAGCGTTAAAGGCGGGGTATCCTGAAATGCCCAGTTCCTCACCGCCGATGATTACCTCCTGATTCACCAGAGCAAGGTCTGCCGACTGAATGGTTTCTCTGGTATGGGCAAATAGAGCATCGTAGTTGTAGCTGCCGTCTTCCTGAAGGGAACTTTCTTCCACTGGAGTGTGCAGTAATACGTCCCCTACCATCACAAGGGTAAATGGGGTGGGAGAGTCTGTGGTGTCCTCTGTTATCATATCGTCAGAGGGGATGGAGTGCATGTCTGCTGTGGAAGTATCAACATCTTTATCAGTATATCCATTAGAGTATGAAGTATCTGTAGTGTCGGAATTTTCCGAATAAGTCTGTCCGGTGATTTCTTCTGTATCGGAATATGCGAAATCAGGAGACTGCTGTGCGCAGCCTCCTGCTCCTATGGAAAGAATACTTACAACAATGAAATAAATGAAGATGTTAAACTTTCTTTTCATATAAAATGCCTGCCTTTAATTTTTACTACCGTTACATGCCGTCTGTGGCGGCATATGGTTATCGTCCATAGAAAATCTCAGCAATAGGTGAATCCGGGGAAAGAATTATGGTTTTGTTGTTGCCGGACATGGAGGCTTTGAGGGCATCCAGTCCTCTCACAAAAGAGTAGAAATCCTGTTTGGATTCATCCGCATAGGCATCAGACAATATTTTCATATATTCTGCCTCTCCCTCTGCAATGAGAATTTCTGCCTCCTTGTCCGCCTCGGAGAGCATTACCGTAACTTCTTTGTCCGTCGTGTTGCGGATAATCTGTGCCTCGGAATTACCTTCTGCGGTATAGGTGGCGGCAATGTTGTCACGCTCAGAAATCATACGCTCGTAGACCGCTGCTTTATTGTCGCCGGGCAAATCCAATTGTTTTATCTCAAGTCCCAGAAGTTCAATACCATATTGGTCCAGAGAAGTTCCGATATTCTGGATGATGGAGGCGGACAGTGCTCCGTTTCGACCGGAAATAACGCCTTCCTGGGTGGTGCTGCTGATAATATTTTTGGTAGAGTTATATACAATAGTGTCCAGTCGGGTTTCTGCATTACTGATGGAGGAATTCAGGGTCTGGGCAAATTTTAAAGGGTCAGTGATATGCCATAAAATATAGCTGTCGCAAATCATAGCCTTTTTGTCACTGGTAATGACATCGGAGGGCGCCAAATCGTATAACAGAGTCTCCTTTGGCAGGGTATCCACGCTTTGCAGAAAAGGAATTTTGAAACTGATACCTGCTGTTTCAACCACATGGTCCACACGGCCGAACTGGCGAATCAGGCTGTATTCATTTTCCTGAGTAATTACAATGCTGGAAAATCCCACAATTATGAGGGCAAGCAATATAATGACGAAAGTTGTTCTTTTAAAAGTTTTCATGTTGCACCTCCTAATTCGTATCGGCACTGTCCGTGCCTGTATTATTGGCTGTATTGGAAGAATCGGTCCTTTCGGAACCGGAGAAAGCTTCAATGGGATATAGGGTCTGCATGTTGCCATCGGGGCTTTCAATGATAACTTTCAAATCAGGAAGAACATCTTCCATAGTCTCATAAAACATACGTTGTTTGGTTACGGTTGGATTCTTAATGTATTCCTCATACATGGCATTGAAACGTGCCACCTGGGCAGTTGCCTCATTAATACGTTCTGTTTTCTTTGCCTCAGCATCCTTGATAATGCCGTCTGCTTTTGCCTGGGCGGTGGGAAGCTGTTCGTTACGGTATTTGTTGGCGTTGTTCAAAGCAGTTTCCTTGCCCTGCTTGGCTGTCTCTACTGCCTTAAAGGCTTCCATGACTTCTGTGGTGGGAGGCTCGGAATCCTGGATGGTAATATTCACAAGCTGGATACCGATGTCATGCTCGTCCAGCCGTTCCACAATCATTTCTTTGATAGTTGCCTGAATTTCGTTTTTGCCGGTAGTCAGCACCTCGTCCACGGGATAGCTTCCTATTACAGTACGGATGCAGCTCTGGCTGATGTTTTTTAGGATTTCAACCGGATATCTGGACGCATACACTGCTTTCACCGGGTCACTGTAGCGGTATTCCACGTAAAAATCCACATTTACAAAGTTAAAATCCGAGGTAATCATCAGGGAGTCGCTGTCAAGGGTTGTGTCAGAATATTCATCATAGCCGATGGATAAGCCCTGAATGGTGGTGTTTACTTTTTTCACCTGCTGGATAAAAGGTATTTTAAAATGAAGACCGGAGTTGGTGACTGCCCGTGCCTTGCCAAGGGTAATCAGTACCGCCTGCTCCTGCTCTCTAATCTGATAGGTGGAATTAAAAACCAGTATGATGAGAACGATAACCAGGATGATAACTCCGATTATTTTGCCGCTGGGTTTCCTGGTGTTTGTGCTTTGTCCGCCATCCATGGTCTCAAAGCCGTTTTGACGATTGCGAAAAGAATCTTTTGCCATAAAATGCACTCCCTTCTGTAGCTGTGGCATTCTTTATTAATAAAATGTCAAGATTTATTCTTTCACTTATATTACTTCAAAACACGGTGCCAGGCAATAGGAAGAAATGCACGATAAGGGAGGGTAATGTAATTATATTGACTATAAAATGCCTCAGGACAGACATGACGTGAACTGTTCCGGGGCTGTTGCTATGTTTTCTATTTTTGGTTCAGACTCTGGTGAAAGTGAAAAGTTTCCAAATTTGAAGAATGGCAATAGCATATGGAAATTGCTGGTAACATTAATTTGTGTTACAATAGAGCTGATTTGTAATGGGACAAGTAAAGTGTTAATCAGTGTAATTGTGTAAAAATATGTAATAATATAGGAAAGAAAATAAAAGAGGTATCCAAATGAAGCAGTATATCATGGCACTGGACCAGGGAACCACCAGTTCCCGCTGTATACTTTTTGACAAAGCGGGCAATATCTGTTCCATGGCGCAGAAAGAGTTTACACAGATTTATCCGAAGCCGGGATGGGTGGAACATAATCCTATGGAAATCTGGTCTTCACAGCTTGCGGTGGCTACGGAATGTATGGCGAGACTGGGCGTGGGAGCGGAGCAGATTAGTGGAATAGGAATCACCAATCAGAGAGAGACTACGATTGTCTGGGACAAGACTACGGGAGAGCCGGTATACAATGCCATTGTCTGGCAGTGCCGCCGCACGTCCGATATGATAGAAGTTCTGAAAGAGGATGGGTTCGATGAAGTAATTCGCGAAAAAACGGGGCTGGTTCCCGATGCTTACTTCAGTGCATCCAAAATCGCGTGGATTTTACAGAATGTACCCGGCGCAAGGGAACGGGCCGGGAGAGGTGAACTTCTCTTTGGAACGGTGGATACCTGGCTTATCTGGAATCTGACAAAAGGTGCGGTACATGCCACGGATTATACCAATGCTTCCCGTACTATGCTTTTCGATATCCATAGATTGTGCTGGGATGAGACGATTATGGAACGGTTTGGCATTCCTCTTTCCATGCTGCCCGAAGTACATGCGTCCGGCAGTCTTTTCGGATATACGGACAAGTCCCTGTTGGGTGGTTCCATCCCTATTGCGGGAGTAGCGGGCGACCAGCAGGCGGCATTGTTCGGACAGTGCTGTTTTGAGCAGGGAGATGTGAAAAACACTTACGGCACAGGCTGTTTTCTGCTGATGCATACGGGAACCCAGGCGATTGCCTCTGGGTCTGGTCTGCTGACTACCATTGTGGCAGGCACCTCCGGACAGGTGGAATATGCGCTGGAGGGAAGTGTGTTTGTGGCGGGTGCCGCCATACAGTGGCTCAGAGACAGTATGCGCCTGCTCAAGTCCGCTGCCTGGTCCTCGGATTATGCGGAGAAGGTGGAGGATACCACCGGCGTTTATATCGTGCCTGCATTTGCAGGAATGGGTGCACCCTATTGGAACCAGTATGCCAGAGGAACCATAGTGGGTATCACCAGAGGCTGCACCAAGGAACATTTTATCCGTGCAACCTTAGAGTCCATTGCTTATCAGACCGCAGAGGTACTGCGCGCCATGGAGCAGGACAGTGGTCTTCATTTTAAAAGCCTTAAAGTGGACGGCGGAGCCAGTGCCAATGACTTTCTTATGCAGTTCCAGGCAGATATTATGGATACTGTGGTCCAACGTCCCCAGTGCATTGAAACCACAGCTCTGGGAGCTGCCTATCTGGCAGGACTTACCACCGGATACTGGCGGGATAAAGAAGAAATCCGGACAAACTGGCAGATAGGGACAGAATTTACGCCCTCCATGCAGGCAGAAAAACGTACTTCCCTGCTGAAAGGCTGGGAAAAAGCAGTAAAATGCGCCCTATTCTGGGCAGAGGATTAGTGTTCTGAAACTTGTTTCGTTCTAAATCCGGCATATTACCAGGCAGGGGACACCCACCTCTTTTTATGTTCCTATATGCTATGGAAGCAAGACTCTATTGATTTTGGCAGCCTATGCTGACAAAATCAATGTTCCAGAGGCTTGCTGGAATGCTCTGCATAACGGAACATAAAAAGAGGTGGGTGTCCTCTGCCTGGGCAATGCAACCCCTAAAGGAAACAATTCTACTTGCAACCCTGCACCAGTGTGATAGAATAGCATTTAAAGAAGAAGCGCACAATAAAATTTTGCAGGAATACATGGAGAACTCTCCATGATACTTGGGGAAGAGAGGAAAACATGCTAGTACAGAAATATAAAGATATGTTATCGGGAAAGTCGGTTATCCGCCAGCTTTCCGAGTTTGCCACAGCAAGGGGCGCCGAAATAGGCTATGAGAATGTATTTGATTACAGCCTTGGAAATCCGTCCGTTCCGGTGCCTCAGGCATTTACAGACCGTATGATTCATATGCTTGCAACCAGAGAACCGCTGGAGCTTCACGGGTACAGTCCCAGCCTGGGCATTACTTCCGTGAGGGAAGCGATTGCGGCGTCCCTGGAAAGCCGATTCGGCATTCCTTACCGTAAAGAGCATATTTTCATGGCATCCGGTGCTGCAGGCGCTCTGGCACACGCATTTCGTCTGGTGACAGAGCCGGGTGATGAGATTATAACCTTTGCTCCTTTTTTTCCGGAGTACCACCCCTATGTGGATTTAACCGGAGCTGTGCTGAAGGTAGTACCTCCTGATACGGAAAGCTTCCAGATAAATTTTGAAGCATTTGAAGAGATGCTTACCACCAGAGTGATGGCGGTGATGATTAATACACCCAACAATCCCTCCGGTGTGGTATATTCTGTGGAAACTATCAGGAGACTTGCAGATATCCTGCGCCGCAGGCAGGAAGAGTATGGACATGCAATTTTCCTGATTTCCGATGAGCCTTACCGCGAAATTGTATTTGAGGGCGTGGATGCGCCCTGCGTATCTGCATATTATGAGAATACCATTATGTGTTATTCTTTTTCAAAGTCTTTGTCCCTGCCCGGTGAGCGTATCGGCTATGTGGCGGTCAATCCTGCCTGCAAAGATGCGGAGGATATGATAGCCATGTGCGGACAGATTTCCAGAGGAATCGGTCATAACTGTCCGCCATCCATTATACAGCTTGCGGTGGCACAGGTGCTCGATAAGACGTCGGATTTAAGCGTTTACGAGACCAAT
Organism: uncultured Acetatifactor sp.; assembly: GCA_964604575.1. Taxonomy (GTDB): domain Bacteria; phylum Bacillota; class Clostridia; order Lachnospirales; family Lachnospiraceae; genus Acetatifactor. The sequence goes on along the minus strand of CAZRZM010000095.1, from coordinate 1,542 downwards.
ATGAATATCTTATATAAAGAACTGACCGGGCTGGGATTTACCTGCGTCAAACCCGGCGGTACTTTCTATATTTTCCCCAAAGCACTGGAGGAGGATGCCAAAGTATTCTGTGAAAAGGCTTTGAAATATGATTTGGTACTTGTGCCCGGAGATACCTTTGGGGCACCCGGATTTTTCCGTATGGCATACTGTATAGATACAGAAAAAGTGGAACGCTCCCTGACAGCGCTTCGCAGATTTGTGCAGGAGGAGTACGGAAAACAGATTTAGAGAGGAGAGTTTTTATGTATCAGGCTGGGCTTGTTCTGGAAGGCGGAGGAATGAAGGGCATTTATACCGCAGGTGTGCTGGATTTCTTTCTGGATAAGGATATTATGTTTTCCAGTGTATATGGGGTGTCGGCGGGGGCTGTCCATATGTGCAGTTATCTGTCGAAACAGAGAGGGCGCGCACTGGATGTGAGCATTGATTATCTGGACTCCAAATATTATTGCAGTATAGAGAGTCTTGTCACGACAGGCGATTTATTTAATGTGAATGTGTGTTACCATTTGATACCGGATTACCTGCATCCTTACGACCATGAGACGTTTGGGCAGTATCCGGGAAAAGCATACAGTGTGGTGACAAATATTGTCACCGGGCGGGCCGAGTATATCCGCGTCCGGAATATGCAGGAGGAACTTGATGTCATCAGGGCATCCGCTTCCCTGCCACTGGTTTCCAGGAATGTAAAATGGAAAGACAATTATTATCTGGACGGTGGTATCAGTGATGCGATTCCCCTGCAGAAATCCATTATCGACGGCAATGTGAAAAATGTGGTTGTCATGACAAAAGAAGTGGGATTTGTGAGGAAACCCACATCGCCGGCGCAGATGGCACTCATAAAAGCCACATACCTGAAATATCCTAAAGTATATGAATTGATGGCATCGCGCCATGACAGGTACAATGAATGCCTGCGCTTTATTGAGCGTCAGGAAGAAGTGGGGCAGGCGTTTGTAATCAGACCCCGGCAGGCAAGCAGGGTAAGGCGTATCGAGAGGGATAAAGACCGGATGAAGGCTTTATATGAAGAGGGTTACCGCGATGCAGAGAACTGTTATGAAGATTTGATGAGATATCTTGACTCATAGGAGGAAAAAGGAGAGAGCAATGTTAGAAGTAATAAAAGCGATTATTTATGGTATTGTGGAGGGGGTTACGGAATGGCTGCCTATCAGCAGTACCGGACACCTGATTCTGGTGGAGAAGCTGATTCCTTTTCAGGGAACCAGTGAAGGATTTTTTGATATGTTTGACGTGGTTATCCAGTTGGGTGCTATTCTGGCGGTTGTTGTGCTGTTCTGGAAGCAGATTTGGCCCTTTGCGCTTGGCAGGAAAGAACGCGAGGGAAAGCAGGGAGCTATGTCTTTTATTAAAATGGATGTCATGACGCTGTGGTTTAAGATACTGGTGTCCTGTGTGCCGGCAGCAGTGGTGGGGATTCTGTTTGATGATGTTTTTGAAGCATTGTTTTATAACTATTTCTGCGTGGCA
>CAZRZM010000094.1:0-12256 GCA_964604575.1 uncultured Acetatifactor sp. | reverse complement strand
AGCACCTCCAACTCGAAATAGTATATCATAAAAACTAATCCTAAAACAACTCGTCCAGCAAAATATAATACCTGATTTTCTCCCAGTCCGGCTCCATCCCAAGCTCCTTAAACAGCAGCAAATCATCATAATCCGCATAGGTATCAGCATGGTCTCTGCCATATCTGCCGTTGTAATTATGTGACAGAGAGCGGTAACATAACGCAATATCACACCACCTATCAGCAATCCCCGTTTTGCCCAAATCTATATAACCGGATATCTCACTTTTCACACCAAATATGTTGGGCAGGCAGTAATCACCATGGGATAATACCAAGTCCTCCTCCGGCTGGTTTTCATAAAGCCACTCCAGTAAAGCCTCCGGGTTTTGAAATCCCTGCTCTCCAAAAGTATCCGGCTCCACATTCTCCAAATCCACCAGTCCGGCTGCAATATTTCGTCCGGCTTCAGCCAGCTTATGTTTCAATCGCCAATCCGTGGGACATTCTGAAATATCTACACTCCATAGTTTTTTCAATCCCAATGCAAGCAATTTCACCAGTGCCGCCGGGTTCTGCATATATTCCTCTTCGCAGGTCATCTTCCCCTCACATCTGCCCATAAGCAGAAAAGACCTGCCATCCAGAATTTCATAAGCAAGAACTTGGGGAACCGGAAGCTTTCCCTGCATCCACATCATCATTTCATATTCATTTTGGGATTCTTTACCACATTTCTGGATTTTCAATATTTTATCTTTAAAAATACGGACAGACGAGTCTGACATACCAATATTATCAGTAGTGTACGCTTCGTCCGCAATGAATCCGCGAATTTTCTCCGGTATCTGCATATGAAATTCCTCCTTCACCTGCTGTCCCAATTCCAAAATCATCTGTTTTCATATCATCTGCCCCTATAACATCTGCTTTCATGCCATCTGTCCCAGTATACATTCCTGCTCCAGCTTCACATTATGCTCCAGCATATAGCGCACCAGAAAGCCAAAATCTTCATCCATATCCCCAAAATGCTCCAGCATTCTCTGCAGACGTATGCGGTCATTTTCGGTCAATGCTTTTCCATATTTCTCATAGGTCTTCAACGTATCCAGATTCATCCTGTACCTTGCAAAGGGTATTCCTGTTTTTGCGCAGAGGTCGTTATATATTTCAAATCCGCCTGCATCTATATCTCCAAAATGATAATATCCGGCATCCGGCAGAGCCGCATATACTGCCTTCAACAATGCCCGGCGAATGGAATTGTGATATCCTCCCAGATAGATAATCAGGCTCTCCGGTTCCTGCCACCGGAAAAATGTGGTGAGATTTTCAATGGTTATCACTTTTTTTATCCGGGATATCTCATGGAAACAGATGGCGGATAAATCTTCCCCGGAAATACCCATTCCCTGCTTCAGCTTCCCAATTTCATACAAAGTATCATAAACCGAAAAGGAAATACATCCCTTCAGATACACATAATTGGGGGTATGGTATATTCCATATTCCGCCAGTATCGCCGCAACATCTTTTTCGCAGAAATCTTCTCCAAAATTCTGGAATATTTTTCCCAGTCTGCCGCTGATACTCTCTAATGTTTTGGAATCATGGAATACTTCTATGGAAAATTCCCGGATATAGCACGGTCTGCAGTTACTTTCTATCTCATAAATTCCTTTTAACAGCAGCCTGGTTCTCTCTAAATTCTCCAAATCTATATACTCTTTCACTGACTGGTGTGTCTGTAGTCTGTCCAGCAGATATACCATAAATCTCTGACACACCGGTGTATCATACCGGTTCAAAAATTTTGTCAGCAGTTCCTTGTTGGACGACACCAAATCCGCCTTAGGGATACGTTTCGCATACTTGTACACCTGCTCCAACTGCTCCAGATTTAAAACCACTTTGGAAATAATATGGTTTTCTTTTCCCTTTTTCCAGACAATATGTATATAACCTTTTCTTTCCAGCTCCCGCATTGCGCTGTGTATGTTCTCGTACTCGCAGGTGCTCTCATCAAAATACGCCGGAAGCCTACTCTTCTGAAAAGGAAAATCGATATTGATATTGACTTTGTTTTCTCCCGTAAACAGTCTGCTGTTCTCATAGGAGTCCAGCAGGCTGTCCAAAATCTTTTTATCATATTGCACCATTATGATATCTCTCCACAAAACTAACCTTTTCATCGGTCATAACCAACAGAGTTTCCTCCACATAGGGACTGATGTACTGAATTTTGTCCGGCGGCGCCGCAATAATAATCTGTAGGGGCAGACGCCGCAGAAATTCCAGCACGCCGCCGATACGCTCATCGTCCATATTATTGAAGGCTTCATCAAACATCACCAGACCTATGGCCTCCCCGCCAATGTTATTTTTATAGAGCTGTACAAAGGACGCCGCTACTGTGACATAAAAGGGTGTCTGCGTCTCGCCGCCGCTCTTTTCCTCGCACACCTTGGAATAGAGGGAATAGTTACCGTCACTGTGCATGATTTTAATATCATAATCCATATAGGTGCGGTAATCCGTAAACTCCTCCAGCGCTTTCGTATGATTCTCATTTTCCAACGCCAGCTTTTCAAACAGCTCGTCAATGACCTCTTTGTGGTTTTCATGGAAAAGCCCGCTGAAAATGGACTCTCCCTGCATGGCATTAAAATCATCCATAATCATTTCATAGTACTGGCGGTGTCTGGCGCTGGGCATAAAGATAAATTCGTATTTTTCATTGCTGAAAATAATGTCGTTCAAGGCCCGGTTCAGCTCCTTGAACTCGCTCTGGGCAGTCTTCATGTTTTCCTGAAGCTTGGACAAGAACTGCTCCCTGAACTCCTCCTCCGCCGCGTTTCTGGCAGACTGCACTTTGCCTTCATAGCTTAAAAGTTCAGAGTTCTTGAGTTTATCATACTCTGCTGCAAAATAGGGATAGCCCTCCATAGTGGGTGCTGCGCCAAAATCATGGGCGGTCTTGTACTGTACCATCGCCATTGCCATCTCCTTTTGTGTTTTCTCAAGGGTGGTCTGGTTGGCTTTTCTGGTTCTGGTAAAGTTATCACGAAACTGCTCCAGAGTTTTCGTGGATGTCTGTTTCTCATAATCATTATTCCAGGACAGCAGTCTGTCTCCGGCTGCAGCTCCCAGTTCCAGATAAGCAACTTTGCCTGCTGCATAATCCGCCTGACTATCCGCAATATCCTGTTTGGTTTTACGGATTCGCTCTTCGATACTGCCCGCCGTCCGGTTCCGTTTACCGCACTCCTCTTCCAGCTTCTTAACAATCTCCTCCAGAGTATCCATCTGAATCTGCTTCTGAATCATATTGGTATTTTTTTCCAGAGTTGCAATGTTGGCCTTGCACTTTTTCACCGCCTCCTCATTTTCCCATATCTGATTCAAAACATCCACTCTGTATTTGATGTCGGTATCCGTATCTGTTGCAAGAGGCTCCATGACATAATCCAATTGTGTCAACTGCTCCCCCAGATTATCAAGCAGCCTGCGAAGTTCCTTATGCCTGTTTTTTGCCTGCTCCAACTGCACCCGAAAAGCATTTTCACCGATAAAAGGGGTTTCATAGACAGACGGTTTGATGGCGTTTGCCACATGATTCTGGTATTTCATACATTCTCTGGTAATGGATGTGCGGTATTTTTTCAGCTCACTGTAATGGCTGCACATATGTACTTTTCCCAGCACCATATTGACAAAACGTTTGGCATACAGATTGGACGAGGACACTACTGTGGCAAGGGAGCCTTCCGGCGCATCGTCATACTCCTCCAGCTTCTGTGCGTTAATCAGTCCCACGCCGAAAGCCTTTCCCTCCTTCTTAAGTCTGTCATAGGTCCCCAGGGCAATATCGAAATTCTCCGGCTCCACCAGAATATAGAATCTCTGGGTATTCAGATACCCTTCCACCGCATTCCGCCAGTCCTCATCTGTAATTTCCAGCAGTTCACACAGCACCCTTGGCTCAGGCGTTCTTCCGATTCTGGTAAATTCCGTCGTTACTGCCTCCATAACCCGGTTTACTTCCTCCGGGTAGGACATTCTTTTACGGTTCAACTGCTCTATGCGCAGCTCCAGCTCCCGCATCTCCCTATCGGCGCTGTTTCTCTTAATCTCCACCTCTGCTTTTTTTCGCTGCACCTTTTCATACATGGTGGTTTTATAAGTAATCACATCCTGAAGTGTCTGCTTAAAATCTGCAAGCCCCCGCAGACTGTCCGTGTGCTCCAGAAGCTTCCGGTACTGACGCACACAGTCGTCCACATCTTTTACCTCTAAAAGCTTCTTCACCTGCCCCAGTGCCTTCTGGATACTCCTCTCCAGCTCTTTTCCGGCTGCGGCAAGTTCTCTTCTCTGGTCCTCCAGACGTCCCAGCCTTTTTTTCTCCTCATCCCTTGCCAGAAAGTCCTTGTCCTGCCCAAGCTCTGTCCGCAGATTGTCCCGGATTTCCTGCTTTTCCTCTCTCTCTTTTTCCAGATTTAATATTTGTGCCTGTATTTCCTCAAGCTGCAGGGTATCCCCCTGCACGTTATGATTCAGCGTTGTTATCTTCTCCTGAATCATGTCCGCCGCAGCCCTTGCGAGAAAGTACTCATACACCCGTTCTCTGTCCATGCAGAGCACTGCCTGTTCGTGGAACTTCTCAATCACCTCCAGCCGTCCTACTCTCAGCTTTACATTTTCCAGCGTCCTCTGCAAATCCTGGTAAGTCCGCACATTTTCCCGCAGAACATCAATATTCACTTCTTTTTCATCCAGCACATAGGAATATACAAAATCCTTGATATTGTCAATGGGGCGGAACGCCATTGCCTTGGGAATCAGGCCAAAAAACTTTTCTTCAATTCTTCCAAAGCGGTTCCGAATCATAACCCTGGCTTCCTTGTCGGTGGTGCACCATGTTTTTATCTTTTTGGCATTTACCGTGCGGAACTGGATAATGGACCGGGGCGTTTTTCCCGTAAAAAACAGCTCGTCCTCCAGACGCACCCCGTCCATCAGATATCTCGCCCACTTTTCCTGCCCCTCCGACGCAGAATCAATCACTGCTCCCACAATAAAATAACGCTGTTTTGTCTCTTCATAAAATTCCAGCGCCACATGGGCACTGATTTCCCCGGTCCGCTCATAGGGTCTGTTTTCTTTTCCCGTCTTACAGCGTATGTATCCCGTGAGTTTCCTCTTCCCATTCTCGTGGGCTGCTTTATTAAAGTAGTTGGCAGAGCAGGTCACCACAAACTGAACTGCATCCAGAAGGGTGGACTTCCCGGCACCGTTCTCCCCTGAAACCAGAACAGAAGTGTCCAGCTCAATGGTGCTGTTGGTAAAGCGGTGCCAGTTAATCAGCTTCACTCTCGTCAGTCTCTTCATCCGCTTTTGCTCCTTTCCGGTAATTTCCCAGTTTATCATAAGCTGTTTTGATGTCCTCCACCCGGACCGCCATCAGGATGGAATCAAAAATAATAATACGGGAATCCTCCCTGCCCAAATCCTTATCCAGTGTCTCTATCAGCTGGAACCTACGGAAAACACTGAGCGCATTGCGCAGTGTTGTCTTGTCAATCATCTTATCCCTGATTTTGAGACTTAAAAATTTATCATGAATATCCCCCAGATTAATAATCACCTCATCGCTGACAGACAGCTCTCTTTTCTTCTCATCATACAAGATGCGCAGAATCAGCAGAATAATAGACTCAAACAGTTTCAAATGGTACCGGTTATAATTCTGGGGATTCGTCAACTGGACCACACCGTATTCCTCATTTATCTCCAGACGATAACCCAGCAGGGCAAGATACTCCGAAAACCGTTCTCTATATTTTAAAATAAAATAATAGTCTGACCTGCTCACAGCATTTCCCTTACACAGAAAACAGCAGCCCAGCAGGCGGTTGCCGATTCTCGTAAATTCATCCCTGTCCTTCTGTAACATTCCCTCCAGAAAATCCATTTTTTTCTCCTTTTCTGCGCATCCTCTTGCGGGCTTATAAATTCTCTTCACACTTTTTCCGTATGGTAAAGTCGCGGAACCTATACCCCCCGCACTCTGTATTCTCCCCCGGTTCCACAGTGTACTCCATGTTGTTCCGCTGTCCATACAGCCGCACATAAATCAGCTTTACAAAATCCTCTGTGGTTTCCATGGGAAGTCCTGATGCCTGCATCTCCTTTAAATCTCCCATAACCTCCCCCACATAGTGGTTGATTTTGTCGGGGTTCATCACACGCTGCATTTTTTCCATCATCTTCCGCAGTTTTTCCTGACGAAGCTCCAAATCCGGCTCCTCCACCTCAAGCTGTGCGGGCCGGAATTCCTTCCGTCCTTCAATGGGGGCATACAGAGACTTTTCATCTATCACTGCCATGCTGTAAAGTCTTACTAACTCATCCAGAAAATCAATGCGGTAAATTCCTCCCAGCTCCATTCCCTCTTCATTCATTTTCTCATTGATGCCCATCAAAAGCTCTTTTAGCTGCCCTCTGATATCCTCGCTTCCAGTCAGAAGAAATTTGGCGCGGTTGATTGCCGCTCTCTGGTACTGGGTATTTTTCTGGTTAATTTCCACCAGAATGTCATCCATATTCTGAAACGCATCTATAATCTGACGGATGTAATGATATACCAGCTCCTCTGCTTCCTCTCTGGATATCTCCTTAATTCCGGCAATGTCTATACTCGCTTTTCCTATATATACACTGCTTCTGCTCTTACTCTCCAACCTCTCCACAATCTCCGGACGGAACTTTGACACATTATCGGAAGTCAGCAGTCTATGGTATGCCTTGTCCACAATATTGGTGATGTAATCGTTAAACAGGGCATTCATAATTTCCGCAACTGTCCGGTGTCTGGTCAGCTCATCAATATAATGTTTGATATTGGAGTTGAGATTCTTCAGTCCGGTAATCAATAAATCTGTATTCTCCAATATCTGCAACAGTACAATACCGGGGTTATCTGTATTGTTTCTTACCAGACTGTAAATGGTATAGATGTATCCCTGATATTCAATCTGTCTGCCGTCGGCAATTTCCGTCAGTGTCTTGACAATTTTCACTGCATACTCTTTAAAATTGACACGCTGTATGTAACTTTTGTCCGTCTCTATTTCAATCCAGCCATAATATTCCAGCCTCCGCAACATCCAGTTTGCCTTGCTCCTGCTGTCTCCTGCCTCCACATCCTCTTCCATGACAGACGCCGCATTAGTCTGCTCAAAATAATATTGCAGTTCCTCCACCAGAACATCTCTTTCCACACCAAAAGAAAGCTGATGGTCCATGACCCGAAACAGCTTAACGATACATTCCCAATATGCAATTTTCCCAGGGGAAGCTAATGGTGTGAAAAAATTCTCCGGCAGGATATGGAACATGTATGCTTGTATCCCTTTCTTTCTGGTTTTCTCTTGCACGTCAACAAATTATAGTATATAGAATGTAGAAAAGGGAAAGTCAAACAGCAGACCCTCAAAAATGTTTCACCAACGTATTACGTCAGCCGTCACTATTGCAGTAGTGGTGGCTGTTTTCGTTTTCCCATAAGCAGAGTATAGCATATCTGACCTTATCACACAATCTTTATGCCTCGTGCAGTTTCATAAAAATACGTATTATATATTTTATAACCTGACAGCTTGTGTCAGGTTATCTGTGGTACAATAATACCATAGTTCCGGCAATCCATACACCTAAACAAGTAAACAGACATAAACGAAAGGAGACCTACCACATGCCAAGACCCACAAACAAAAAAGAACTGATTGACGCTGCGCAGTCCAATTATCATAAACTGCTGGAGCTGATTGATTCCATGAGTGAAACAGAATTAAATACCAGCTTTGATTTTTCTGCTGATGCCAGAAAGAAAGAGGCGCACTGGAAGAGGGACAAAAATGTACGGGATATACTGGTTCATCTCCATGAGTGGCACAACTTAATGCTTCGCTGGATTGAAAATAATAAGGCAGGCAACCATAAACCTTTTTTGATGGAAGGCTACAACTGGAAAACCTATGGCGAGATGAATATGGTATTCTGGAACAGAAACCAGAATGTCACATTGGAAGAGGCACTGGCACAGTTCAAGGCATCCCATGAACAGATTATAGGCAAAATTGAGACAATGACCGAAGAAGAAATGTTTGAGAAAAATGTATATGACTGGGTGGGCGGAAGCACAATCGGCTCCTATTTCACCAGTGTGACAAGCAGCCACTACGACTGGGCAATGAAGAAAATCAAGGCACACCGGAAAATAGTGTGTGGATGATAAATGTATATGAGAAATCCGGGGCAGCGCAAATCTCCGCCGCCCCGGATCTAATTTCTATTTTTCTTCCTTTTTAATCTGGATATGAACATCATCCAGCTGCTTCTGCTCCACTTCTGCCGGGGCATTCATCATGACATCCATTGCACTCTTGTTCATCGGGAACGGAATCACTTCTTTGATGCTGTCCTCTCCGGCAATCAGCATAACCATACGGTCTACTCCGGGCGCAATTCCCGCATGTGGCGGCGCACCGTAACAGAACGCATTGTACATGGCCGGAAATTTTGCTTTTACAGCCTCCTCACCCAGTCCTATCAGTTCAAACGCCTTAACCATAATCTGAGGGTCATGGTTTCTCACTGCACCGGAGGACAATTCCACACCATTGCATATCAAATCATACTGGTATGCAAGAATTTCTGTGGGCTCCTGGTTGTTCAGGGCATCCATGCCGCCCTGGGGCATGGAAAACGGATTGTGGCAGAACTCCAGCTCACCGGACTCCTCTCCTATTTCATACATGGGAAAATCCACTATCCAGCAGAATTTATAGCATTCCTTTTCCATATGTGCTTCACAGACTGCACCCAGCATGTTTCTGAGAACGCCTGCTGTTTTCTGTGCTTTTAACTTTTTACCGCAGGTAAGCCCCACAAAATCCCCTGCTTTTAAACCAAGGGCTTCCACCACCTTATCCTTGATATCCACAACAAATTTGCTGATACCGCCTACCAGCTCCATATTCTCATCCAGCCTGAACCAGTATGCCTTATTGCCGCTCTGCACCTCCACATCATTGCAAATCTTGTCAATGACTTTGCGGGTTGCCTGAAACTGGTCTACAACAACTGCTTTTACGGTATTGCCCTCAAACGGTGCAAATCCACAGTCCGCCAGACATTCCGTGGCATCCTGCACAAGTAAGTCAATACGCAGATCGGGCTTGTCCGAACCGTATTTTTCCATGGCCTCCAGATAAGGAATCCTCTGAAAAGGAGATGTGGAAGCGGTTTTGTACACTCCGTATTTTTCAAATACAGGAGGAAGCACCTGCTCTATAATAGAAAATACATCTTCCTGGGTTGCAAACGCCATCTCCATATCAAGCTGATAAAACTCTCCCGGAGAGCGGTCTGCGCGGGCATCCTCATCCCTGAAGCAGGGCGCTATCTGGAAATAGCGGTCAAAGCCTGACGCCATTAAAATCTGTTTAAACTGCTGCGGTGCCTGGGGCAGGGCATAAAATTTTCCGGGATGGATTCTGGAGGGCACAAGATAATCTCTGGCGCCTTCCGGGGAGGAGCAGGTCAGAATCGGTGTTGTAATTTCCAGAAAATCCAGTTCCGTCATTCTCTGCCTTAACTCCGCTACAATTTTGCTCCTCAGAACAATCTTGCTCTTAACCATGGGATTTCTTAAATCCAGATACCGATATTTTAACCGCAGATTCTCATCTGCTTCTGTGGAACGGTTAATCTCAAAGGGCAGGGCATTGTAGCTGCAGCTGCCCAGCACACTGACCTTCTCCGGCACTACTTCAATATCACCTGTGGCAAGCTCTGCATTTTTGTTGGAGCGTTCTCTTACAACGCCTTCAATACAGAGTGTGGACTCATTGTTGACTGCAGCTACTGTCTGCATCATTTCTTCTGTCTCAATGACAATCTGGGTCACTCCGTAAAAATCCCGGAGAATCAAAAACCCAAGATTTTTGGAAACCTTTCTAAGGTTGTCATACCAGCCCACTAAAGTTACCTTTTCTCCAATATTGCTGCTGCGCAGCTCGCTGCAGGAATGTGTTCTTGACTGTATCATATTGCCTCTCATTCTGCCGCCCCGGCGGCTCTGTAATTCTAAGTATGTTTCTTCGTATAAAATAATCCCAGCTATTATACCACGTGCGCAGAAAAGGAAGCGCCCCGCAGGGGCATTTACTTTTCAAGACGTGGATTCCAGTATAATGCGCCACTCATGTGGCGGCAGGACGGCGCCAGCCGGCCTGGATTCTGCAAAGCAGAATCATTATATCACATCCCTGCGCAGATTATCAATAGGCAGACAGTTTGGAAGCTGTTTTGTCAGCACTATATTATATCTTCCCATCGCTTTATCCGTTCTATATGACTTTTTAATCTCTCCTGAGCCTTCTTATCCACGAATCCCACGAAAATAACTCTACGTCTGTATGCTCCCTTCCAAATTGGTATCTTAAATCATTTCCTTCCATGTCATTTTCCGAGGTTCTCCCTGCTACAATAACAAATCGTACATTAACATTTTTATTAGGATCAACTTGTAACTCACTTGCAGGAGACAGAAACGCATTATATATATTCTCTCCCGCTTCTGCTTTCTCTCTGATATGGTGCATTTCTTTTCTAAATGTTTCATAATCATTATATATATACTTGCGATGATTTCTAATCTGACTGTTTGCCTCCTCTATTTTGGAGTTCAAGTTATCATAATGCCCCCGTTTTTTTAAGTTGAAATCAGCTCCCTTTATTTCAATAAAAGTAACATTCATTGACGATCTACCTGAAAATATTGCAAAATCAACGCGTTTATCTCCAAGCGGAAATTCAGAAAATACAATATATTCATCATACGGACAGCCATATATTTCACCTATTAACGATAAATCCTTTTTAATCAAATTATCTAGTTCACGTTCTACGGCTCCTTCATCTATCAATGCTTTCAACATCTTCTTACTTACTGCATTTTCTTGCATTTCAATCTCACGCTTAATATAAGATGGAGATTGCATATACCGATTATTAATAAATGGATCTATTTCATAACGTTTCTTTTCAATTTGATTTCTTATTCCCACTATTTTCATGGATTTATAAACAAACTCTTGCTCCTCACATTCTGTCAATAGTTCAAGCTCTCTCTTTGAAATATGCTTAATAATTTTTCCATTCTTTTGAATAATAGCCATACTATTATCAAACTCATCATGCAAAACAAAACAATCACATTTGAGCAAGTGTCCATTTTCATATAGTAAACTAATAACTGTATCACATACCGAATCCAAATATGGAGCATTTGACATATCATCTATGTCAGTAAGAACACATATTATTTCTCTTTGATTATTTATAAAAAATCTAACTCTACATAATCCATCCTCTCTCATTCTATATGTTTTAAATTTAAATATAAAATCACTAACTTTCAAAGAAAAACTCCTCCCTTATTGTACATTTTTCATTGTCTGCAAATTTTGTATTACTTCATTCAACTTAGTACACAAGATTAACTTTCTTCCTCCAACGAAACGTAACCTTCTCCAAAAAGTATTTTTAACATATCATCTATATCACTACTCTATATAAATCAAGACCGTACCAATTCGCATTTTTTTATGTATCTTATCAACATAATACTCTTTTTTTGAATAAATTTAGCTCTATCAGTTGCGAAAAAATCAAATTGCAAATAACACTTGTTTAATTCGGCAAGTTCCGTTTGAATATTATCCTCATTTCGGTCGTGATGTATGGAAGGAAGATCCTTTTCTGCTGTTGATCTCAGCATACGATACTTATTACCAATATCCTGATTGCCAACTACATAATCAAAAACGATATAATACTTATTACCTGATATCATCAACATCTTTAAAATGATTTTTCAACTTCTTTTTTGCGGATTATAATAATCAAATGCTTTTTTTCTGGCTTTCATACGTTCTTCTTCCGTAATATTAGGAGCAAAATCAAATTTATTGTTATTTATACTGAAATACTGATGGAATAAATCTTCTTTATCAACCATTTCACGCAGTTTTTTACACCATACATCGCTGTCATTAAGCATCAATGGTTTTAAACTTGTCTTTCTTCCTTCTTTTATCCAGATTACACGTTTATATTCTAGTTTTAACCAATTCAATATTTCTATCATTACTACTCTAATATCTTTTGGCGAACATCCACATAAACAATTAAGCATATTACTGGGA
>CAZRZM010000093.1:0-12373 GCA_964604575.1 uncultured Acetatifactor sp. | reverse complement strand
TGCCTCACCACCGCGCCGGACTTAATCGTCGTACCGCCCATAACAACCGCATCCTCCACCACTGCGCCGGCTTCTACCTTTACGCCGCCAAAAAGAATAGAATGCTTTACCGTGCCTTTAACGCGGCAGCCGTCGGTGATCATGGCATTCTCCACCACCGCGCCCGCGTTGATCTTATGTCCCGTCATACCGGTATTGCGGCTGTAGATCTTCCAGCCCTCGTCAAAAAGATTAATGCCACTGTGCTCCGGGTCAAGAACCTCCATATTTGCTTCCCACAGGGAGGAAATCGTTCCCACATCCTTCCAGTATCCGCTGAAATGATACGCATACATCTGCCGCTTATCGCGGAGCAGATTGGGAATGATATTATTGCCGAAATCATTTTCCGAATTCGGATCGGCCTCGTCCTCCTCCAGATATTGTTTCAAGATATCCCAGTTAAAAATATAGATACCCATGGAGGCAAGATTGGATTTCGGATTCTTCGGTTTCTCCTGAAACTCGGTAATCTTGTCATTCTCATCAGCCACCATCAGACCAAACCGGGGAGCCTCCTCCCATGGCACCTCCATAACCGCCACACTGAATTCCGCTCCTTTTTCCTTGTGGAATCTCAGGAAATCACTGTAATCCTGTTTGCATATCTGGTCGCCGGAGAGAATAATGACATACTGAGGGTCATATCTCTCAATAAAAGGAATATTCTGGTAAATTGCGTTGGCAGTTCCCTTGTACCAGTCAGAGCCGGTTGCCGTCTGGTAAGGCGGCAGAACATGCACTCCACCATGCAGTCTGTCCAAATCCCAGGGCTGTCCGTTTCCAATATATTCATTCAGCACCATGGGCTGGTACTGGGTCAGAATACCTACCGTATCGATACCGGAATTCACACAGTTTGACAGAGGAAAATCAATAATTCGATATTTTCCACCAAAAGGAACCGCGGGTTTTGCCAGCTTCTGTGTCAGTACATATAATCTGGAACCCTGCCCGCCGGCAAGAAGCATTGCTATCATTTCTTTAGCCATATTTTTGACCCCCTTGATTTTTTATGTAAATTATACTATAAATTTTTTCATATGAATAGTCTTTTGTGCAATTTACCTGTCAAAATTTTATTTTTTTCCACTAAAAATAATTCACCTTACTTAAAAATGCTATCCTTGAAAATTTTGGATGTATTTGCTAGTATGAAAACAGTATACTAAAAATAAAGTTGATAAGGAGAAGGTATGAGTAATTATCGTTTTGAAAACAACACATTTATGATTGAAAATTATGACCAGGTTGCTCCATTTTCCAGCTTTCTTCCCGGAATTGCCGGAGTTAAAGGCATTCCTCTCTGGTGCTTCTACACAAACAGGGGACAAGGCGTAAACAGCTTCGGTGTACATGACAAAAATCATGCCATCATGGAGTTTAATCCGGCAAATACTGCTTATGAAAACACCCCCGTAAAAGGTTTCCGTACTTTTATCAAAGTAAACGGCGAAGTATTTGAGCCTTTTTCAGGATATGATGACAACCACAAACGCACATTCTTCATTAAAGAAAACTGTTTCTGGATTGAGGATGTAAACAGCCGGACCGGCATCAAAACGGTAGTAAAATATTTCCTGATGCCCTGCGAAAGCTATGGCGCACTGGTTCGTAATGTGACTATCACCAATGAATCCGGCGCTGATGTGAATCTGGAAGTGCTGGACGGTATTGCGAAACTGATTCCTTACGGAATTGCCAACGATGCCTACAAGGCAATGTCCAATTTGTTAAGAAGCTGGACAGACTTAAAGAATCTGGAAAACGGCATTCCTATTTATAATATGAGAACCTCCGGCGAAGACAAAGCAGAGGTTGAGGATGTGGAGCTTAAGGAAGGTTATTTCTATCTTTCCATTATTGACGGTAAGATTATTCCTCCGATTTATGATAATGATATCGTATTTGGACCTGACACTTCCCTTGTGACTCCGGTATACTTTAAACAGCATTCCCTCAAAGAAATCAAGGCCTGCGACCAGGTATTTGCAAACCGTATTCCCAGCGGCTTCACCCCCTGCGAGGCGACTGTAAAAGCGGGAGACTCCATTCAGATTCAAACCCTGATTGGTATGACGAACTCTGCAGAAGAGATTAACCGTCTTGCCACAAAAATTGCGGCACCCGGATATCTTGAGAAAAAAGAGGAAGAGGCGATGCATCTGGTGGCACGCTACACTGCCGATGTAAAGACCCATACCTCCAGTCCTCTGTTCGACCAGTATGTGGAACAGTGCTATCTGGACAACTTCCTGCGCGGCGGATACCCATTTGTCTTCCCGCAGAAGGAAGGCGCCAACAAGGTTGTTCACCTTTTCTCCAGAAAGCATGGCGACCCGGAGCGTGACTACAACTTCTTCTCCACCGCAGGCGAGTACTACTCCCAGGGTAACGGCAACTTCCGCGATGTAAACCAGAACAGACGCAACGACGTTTTCTTCCATCCCGAAGTAGGCGATTTCAATATAAAAACATTCTTCAGTCTGGTGCAGGCTGACGGCTACAATCCTCTGGAAATCCGTCCTTCCACCTTCACCATTCTGCCGGAAAAAGAAGCGGCGCTGGACGCTCTTCTCACCAAAGCTGCAGCAAATGATGCGGACAAGAATATACTGGCAGACTTTGTAAAAGACAAATTTACCTTCGGCCAGGTTATCAACGGTATTTTCCGCAGAGAATTATCCCTCAGCATGGATGAGGACGCATTTTTGCAGGAGCTCAGTGAGCTTTGCAGCCAGAATATCGAAGCAGGCTTCGGCGAAGGCTACTGGAGCGACCACTTCGATTACAACTATGACCTGGTGGAAGATTATCTGAAAATTTTCCCGGATAAGAAGGACGAGCTTCTTTACGATAACTGTACCTACCGCTTTTATGACAGCCCCCGCATCGTTATGCCCAGAAGTGAAAAATATGTGGTATCAAATGGTGTGGTGAGACAGTATGGCGCCCTCACAGAAGACATCGAGAAGCTGGAGCGCGAGGACTACGCAGCCAAAGGCACCAACTGGTTAAAGGATGAAAACGGCAATATTATCGAAGTTTCCCTCTTTACCAAAATGCTTTTCCTGGCAGCCATCAAATTTGCCACTCTCGACCCCGAAGGCATGGGTATCGAGATGGATGGCGGCAAACCCGGCTGGAATGATGCCACCAACGGTCTGCCCGGTCTGGTAGGAAGCGGCATGGCTGAAACCATGGAGCTGGAGCGTATTGTCAGCTTCTTAAAATCCGATATGGATATGAACAGAGAATACCACCTGCCGGAAGAAATCGCAGAATTTATCCGCGAGACTGCAAAACAGCTCACCCTGTTCGGCGAAGGTAAAATTGACCAGTTCACCTACTGGGATGCCGTAGAGACTGCCAAAGAAAACTACAGGGCAAAAGTGCAGTATACCATGACCGGTAAAACCTCTCAGGTTTCAGCCGCAGAGATAAAAGAATACCTGGTAATGGCTCATGATAAACTGTTAAAAGGTATTAAAAAGGCAAAAGAATTTGGCAATGGTCTGATGCCCACCTATATCGCATATGATGCAGATGAGTTTGAAATCCGCAAAGACAGTGAAGGCAATGTGATTAACACCCACTATGGACTTCCCGCAGCAGATGTGAAACATTTTACACCCGTTCACCTGCCTGCATTCCTGGAAGGTCCTGCAAGATACTTAAAGACCCTGTCCGATGTGGAAGAGGCTGCCGACCTTTACAATGCCGTGAAGTCCAGCGGTATCTACGACAAGAAAATTAAAATGTACAAGACCAGTGAAGCCCTTGACGCAATGGGTATGGACTTCGGACGTATCCGCGCATTCACTGCCGGATGGCAGGAGCGTGAAAGCGTATTCCTTCATATGTCCTACAAATATCAGTTGGGTATTCTGAAAGCCGGATTATATGACGCTTTCTATGATGAGATGAAAAACGTAATGGTTCCTTTCCTGGACCCTGCCGTATATGGAAGAAGCACCCTTGAGAACTCTTCCTTCATCGCATCCAGCTTAAATCCCGACCCTTCCACCCATGGAAGAGGTTTCGTTGCCCGTCTGTCCGGTTCCACCACCGAGGTACTCTCCATGTGGACCACCATGATGGCAGGCGACCATCCTTTCACCATGGAAGACGGCACGCTGACATTTTCCTTAAGTCCCGCTCTGGCAGGATGGCTCTTTGACGAAAAAGGTGAAGTACAGTTCCAGATGTGCTCTGCCACTACAATCACCTACCATAATCCGTCAGGCAAAAATACCTACGGTGCAGACGGCGTCAAGGTAGTGGATATGAAGATTGACGGCACCTCCTACGGCACAAAGCTTACCGGAGAACTTGCCGACAAAGTCAGAAAAGGACAGATAAAAGAAATTATCTGTGAACTGGCATAAACAAAAACCTATACGAAACGCTTTACCCCCGGATTCGGTTCCAGTAGAATCCGGGGGATTTTTCTTTATCTCTTTGTATATTCTGCCCATAAAAAATATTAATTTAATTCAAATTAATATTTTTATTGTGGCATTTTTACAAAAATAAATTCCCATCTTGCAATATTACCATAAATATGCTAGGTTTAAATTATAAAAACGTTTTTATATGTGTGCTGTCCTAAGAGTTGGGGGACTCTGTGGTAAAAGCGTGGGAGCAGATTCTATATTTCACATTTATACCGGCGGGACGGAAAGTATGGGAATGAGAAGAATTTCAAATTTTATGGAGGGTATTGTTGATGAAAAGCAAAAAAACTATGAAACGCGTTATCGCAGCACTTACCGGACTGGTAATGAGCGCCGCCATGGTAATTGCGCCTTTTCCCGGCGCAGCACTGAAAGCGGAGGCTGCAGTTACCCAGTCAGATTTTCTGAAAGCCAACGGCAAGGTTCTGCGCAACAATTATGGAAACGGTGATGTTGTGACCCTGCGCGGCACCAATGCCGGCGGTTATCTGGTCCAGGAGTTCTGGATGACACCCACCGAGTACAGCTCAGGTAACTACACAGTCAACTGTGAGCTGGACATTTACAAGACACTTACCCAGCGTTTTGGGGAACAGCAGATGCGCGAGTTAATCAAAACCTATCAGGACAATTACTGGACCACCAAAGATTTTGACAACTGTGCCCAGATGGGAATCAACTGTATCCGTCTTCCTTTCTGGTACATGAATTTTGTAGATTTTAACGGCAACTATATCGACGGCTGCTTTGACCGCATCGACTGGTTTATTGAGCAGGCAGGACAGAGAGGCATGTATGTTATTCTGGATTTCCATGGTGCACCCGGTTCCCAGAACGGCAGCGACCACTCCGGCGTGGACGGCGGCAATAACAAACAGGGGGCATCCGAATTCTTTTTCGGCAGCAACGCTTACAACAACCAGCAGCTCTACTATGATATCTGGTACAAAATTGCACAGCGTTACGCGGGCAATCCCACGGTTGCAGGCTATGACCTGCTGAACGAGCCTTACTGTACCTACCGTTATAATTCCAGCTACTCTGCGGACGAACTGCATGCAAGACTCTGGAGCATCTACGATATTGCTTATGATGTTATCCGCTCCGCAGACCCCGACCATGTAATTATCATGGAAGCAACCTGGGACGCCTGGGATTTACCTGACCCCGCAGCTTACGGCTGGAGCAATGTCATGTATGAATATCATAACTATCTCTATGATGATTATGACAATGCGGCAGGACAGCAGATTGTCAATATGCAGAATAAATTAAACGGTATCACAAAACAGAACTATAATGTTCCCAGTTATCTGGGTGAATTTTCCTACTTTAACAATATCTCCGCATGGCAGCAGGGATTACAGCTCCTCAACAACTACGGCATCAACTGGACCACATGGACCTATAAGGTAACCGGAAGTAATAACAACTGGGGCTTATACAACCAGAATGTATCCAAGGCAAATGTCGGTTCAGACTCCTATAACACGATACGTGATAAATGGTCCCAGGTGGGCAACTCCTACGCCAATACTGCTTTAGTGAACACCCTGAAAAATTATCTGCCCGGCACAGTCAGCGGCACATCCCAGGGTAACAGCAGCCCGGAAAGCACTTCTCTCGCAGACGGTGAATATTATTTCAAGGCTGTCAGCAGCGGCAGAATTATCTGTGCAGATGACTATGGCAACGCTCCACTTATCGCAAACAAAAACGCTTATGGCGGCGCGTGGGAAACCCTCACTGTGGTAAATAACAGCGACGGCACCATTTCCCTCAAATCCGGCGCAAACGGTAAATATGTATGTGCTGTGATTGACGAGGATAATCAGCTTCTGGCAAGAAGCGCCTCCATCGGCACCTGGGAAAAGTTCTATCTGGTTAAGGTTTCCGATACCGAATATGGATTAAAAGCATATGCAAATAACAAATTTATATGCACCGACGGCAATAAAAATAACGTACTCTATGCTGACCGAGATTCCATAAGCGGCTGGGAAAGCTTCACCATCCACCTTACAGACGGCACCCGGATAAACCCCGGACAGAATACATCCGGCGGGCAGGGCTCTTCCGGCAGTTCTGTGACAGTATCTAACGGAGAATACTATCTCAAATCCAGTACCGGCTCCGTAGTCTGTGCGGAAAATACCGGGGCAGACCCACTGATTGCCAACCGCAGCTCCTATGGCGGTGCCTGGGAAACTCTCACCATCGTAAATAATGAAGATGGTACCGTATCCTTAAAATCCAATGCAAACGGCAAATATGTATGTGCCGTTATTGACGAAAATAATCAGCTTCTGGCAAGAAGCTCCTCCATCGGCACCTGGGAAAAATTCTATCTGGAGCGCACCGCATCCGGCAGCTTTACCTTAAAGGCTGTTGCCAACCAGAAATATGTATGCGCCGACCAGAACAAAAACAATGTTCTCTATGCCGACCGTGATTCCGCAGGCGACTGGGAAACCTTCTGTATTTATACTACCAGTGGAACCCAGATAAAATAACCTCTGATACATCAAAAAGTCTCTGTCAGAGACCCGAGTCATAGGACGCATCCAAAAAACAGCCACACCGAACAAAGTCTGGTATGGCTGTTTTTTACTTTTATCATCTCTGTCGGCAGGACATAATCTACAGTCTACTTTCCTGCTGTAGAATCAGGCGCTTCTTTCATAGTCTCCTCAAATGCTGACAAAAGAGCTTTTCTTTCTTTGATATTATTATCATCATACATCACAGCAATGACATAAAACGCATCGTCATATACTTTACAGTACATATCGCTGTCCCCTTCCAGAGAAATATTTTTGTCAGGATTCTTTTTTTTCGTCTCAGCCGCTGTGGTATACAGCCAATCCTGCCCCCACATGGAAACCACATCAAAGCCTTGTTCCTCCATCGCCTGTTCCATGGTCTTTCCTGAGTCGTCCACTCCATTTATCATATCCGTTTCTATACACATAATCATTACCGCCGCATTCTTACCCTCTGTATTGACAGCCATCATTTCACACTGTAATGCAACATTCCTGTCAGCAAATACCTCTCCCAGACCAAGCTGCGCACCCAGACCAGAATCCTCCGACAGAAGTGACTCTGACAGCTCATTGAAAAAGTCCATGGTATCCGCGTCCATCTTATAACCTTCAGGCAGGGTAAATCGTACTCCCACATACTCTGACACATAATCAGACTCTGTGAGCTTCCCTTTCTTATATCCACTCTGCTGCCCTGCCACTTCACTGTAGTCAACGCCCTCAGCCTCCGCCAGCATCTCGCCCAAATCGCGGAGTCCGGGATATTCTATAGGAGCCTCCGGCGCCTCATTCCCAACAGTCTCTGCTGTCTGCTCTTCTGCCTTATTTCCACATGCCGTACAGCCTGCTGCCAGCACGGCTCCCAGCACCGCCGCCACAAGCCTTTTTTCTATTTTCTTCCTTTTCATTTTTTTCACCATTCTCTTCCCTCATCTGTTTTTTCGTCCGCATCATATCAATTTTATGACTGGAGTTCATTTTATCATTTTAAAGGAATGGTGTCAATTCATTTCCGCTACACGCCGCTCAATACTTCAAATACTCCTGCAATATTCAGTCTCCCATAGCCCGACTGTGTCAAGGGGATGGTAAATTAGTGTTAATCACCACTGTATGCGGTATCCTTTATCACATCTGATCGGGTACTGTCAAAAAAGACTGTATGAATCATGGATAATGCTGCTTCTTCCAGCATTTCGATTCTGCCTTTCAACCCTCTGCACAAAGCACTGCATCTGGCTTCGTCCACAAACAAGGAGCCTTTCACTATTTCCCCCAATTCCTCATCAATACCTTCCAACGCAGAAAAATCAAGCCAAGAAAAATCTGTAACCAGCTTTATCTGCTCCTCGTGACTGCTCTTGAACGGCTTGCAGACTGCCTTTGCCCTGGCATTTATCATACTTGTGGGCTTATCAAACCAGAGGGATGTCCCACTGTCATAAATCGGTGCAGCGCCAACATATTCCAGCGTGTCAGCCCTACGGATAACCCCAAAATTATTCTGGTGTCTGTCCTCATTAACAATCAGGTAATCCAGCACAATCATTCGATTGACCGCCGCCTCCATATCCGGAACTCCCAGCCTCTGACAGCAATCCAGATAATGGCGGTACACGGATATATGATTCGGTTTCTTAACCGTCTGCATGATGTACCATGCAGAAATCAGTTCTGTATCCGGTGTGATAAAATCATCACACACACTGTAGGGATGATTGTCCGTTTCCGTCTGGCAGAAACTGTTATCCTGTCCATAATCTTTCATCAGGGTATAAGCAACATGAGGAATATGCAGTCGTTCACAGATACGGCTTGCCAGCACCTCATTATATGGCTCCTGCTGGGTAGCTCCACTCCCGCCTTTCAGAAGGCATCGTCTCCCATCTATAACCATCCATTTCTTCTTCAGCCAGCCATCCGATGTATTGTCAGGAGACATCAGACTGATATTTCTGCTGCCAGTTCCTTTTCCAAACAGAATATCACCTACATCTCCTGAAAATGGGTTTTCAAAGAAATTGACCTTTTCCCATACAAGACCAGAGCCGCCAGGACATATCCAATACTGGTCGGAGAGACTCAGTCCCAGACATTTTTCCAGCAAAAACTGTGTGTTGGGAAAATGCAACTCCAAAAGGGCATCCCGTATTCCCAAACGGCTTGCCGGAATTGCCCGCCCACGCCACCATTCATTCAGCGCGCCGCGG
The DNA here is from genome assembly GCA_964604575.1 of uncultured Acetatifactor sp. Classification (GTDB taxonomy): domain Bacteria; phylum Bacillota; class Clostridia; order Lachnospirales; family Lachnospiraceae; genus Acetatifactor. The sequence goes on along the minus strand of CAZRZM010000093.1, from coordinate 3,121 downwards.
TCAATTATCCGGTTCCTGACGGGAATGCCAACCGGCACATGGGCTGTTTCCCAAACCTCACCAACGGCAGCAATAGCTCCGGATGCGGCATCCAGTGCCAGTTCCGCAACAGGGACATTTTTGTGCATCAGCACATACTGTGTAAACTGCTCCGGCATATTTCCCCTTCCTCCCCTCAAAACAATTTTTTCTCATAATTCTACAGTCACTGTTACGACTATAATAGTAGTTAAATTATAGCAGTTAAAATACGTCTGTTCAATCTTTTATTCAATCTGCTCACTATCCCATAATACTCCCGTAATTCTTCCCAATTCTCTATCGGCTTTTATGGTACCGTATACCATTCCTCTTCCCTCATCATATAAGGATATATGTTATCCTCGCATCATGTCCTCTCATTAGATATTTAGATTGCTATAATCTGCAATAAAGCAGGGCTTCTCCTTTGTTCCAACTAAACTTTCAGGATTTACACACCATTTAGATGCAATTTTTAATATATCTTCTTCAGAAATATCATCATATCCGTCCGCAAAAAGAACCTCATCTTTATCTGCAAAATTTAATGACAGTTCCTGCTCAGCCTGACTCTTTTCTCCGATATTTGCACAAATATGCCCTGCTTCTCCCAGATACCCATACATTCTGTCTATTTTTTCCCCAAACATCCGTGCAAATCCATAAAGTCCCACTGTCTCATGAAAACAAAAATAGCAAATCTCCTTTATACCACAATTTAATTCTTTTAATAAACTAATAACCTCCTGAGGGTTGGTCAGGTCTGGTAAGATTTTACCTACTATAACTATCCACTCATTATATGGACCAGAAATAAAAATTTTATTTCCAGCATTCTCCACCGTATCAAGTCCATTTTTCCATGACGTGTATTCCACATTAGCTACTCTGTTGCTGTCCAATACAGAATCCAGAGGAACATCTTTTACAGCTATCCATGTTGTCTTTTGTCCGAAATCAAAATCTATATCAGGTTCTTTCAGTTCTCCCATTGCATAGAGATACTGATGCGCCTCTGCATATGCTTTTAAAAAGTTTTTCTTTATCTGCTCATCATCGCATCCACACTCATATTTAGTTGAATACTGCTGACTGATGGTATTTTTGCGGACTCCATATGAGCCATCTGACAACCGTGGCATATTTGATATCATATATGTATTTTCTTGTACATTGAAACGTACAACAATACAAATATTATTTTTTGAAAATTGTTTAAAACTTTTTTTTCCACATATCTTTTTCATAACATCTGCTGTTTCTGTAGTTCTATCGGTAATCGGATTTTCCATAATCTTCCTCATTATATCTTTAACGCATACACCGACCTTATCCCATTCCTCTGATTTGAGCACTATATACGGCTCTGATGCCAGCCTATAACCTTCTTGAGTTATTTTATTGGGAACCAAAATCATTTCCCTTTCTTTATCCACATAAATATGTAAAGACAAAATTTTATTCATGTAAAAACTCCTTCACATCTGTGAAACCAAATACTTTTTTACCATTCTTATTACTTCTTCATTTTTTGTTCTATACGCAATATCTAAAACAGTACAGTTCCACACATATTCATTGGAATAAGTTACTATTAAATTGGGGTATTTTTTCATTAATTCTTCCACCAGAAAAGTATTTGAAAAACGTATTGCATTGACTAATGGATTATCCTTCATCTCCCTGCCATCAACAATAATTTCTTTATCAATTAATGCTTTTGCAATTATATCACTATTCTTTTTTATTGCCGTCAGCAATTCCAAACCGTCGAATGTATTAATATCAATACCATGTTCAATTAGCCAAAGAGCTTCTCTTTCCTTTTCTGTTATAATTGCATAGTTAAGCAATGAGCCCTTTCGTGTGACTATATCAATCAGTCCATTGTCTGTAACATAATTTTTGAAATTATCAAAATTATTTTCTAACAGCAGTACTGCTCTTTCTATTTTTTTGCAATTTTCTTTTGTTTCTCCCCAAAAGTTATTTTCAGAATACTCCCGGTAAAATTCCTGATATTCTTCGGAATCAAACGAAGGTCCTGCCAGAACTGCTTCAATAAATGCTAATGGTGGTGTATATTTTTCGTTTAATATGTCATCTACAATAACATTTGGCGCCGCATACCGTATTTTTTTCTTCAAATCTATAATACGGATTTCACCGAATCCTTTCGCATACTTTTTCCCATTAACCTCTATATTACGATGTATCCCATTTAAGTCCCTGTTTAATGGATTTTCACAAAACCGGGCTAACTTTTCCAAAAAAACCTGACTCAATGGAGCTTGCTTTTCTGCCATTTTACTACAATCCACATTCCAGCCAATATTGTAAGCATTTTCATAATGCTGATAACAGTATTTTGTCATATCAGAATCCATTTTCTCTTGTTTCCTTTGTGTGTACATCAAAACCTCAAAACAGTATAACCATTAGAAAAGATATGTTGTCTAACTTCTTTTATGCGGATTATAATATTCAAATGCTTTTTCTCTGATAATCTTAGGATAAACCAAATATACCGAAATGAAAATACCCAAAATCAGTTTTTAATGCTATCCGGGAACTGCAGATTGGAAAGTCTACATACAATAGGTTTCTACTAACATGACTTGTTTATTTTGTAATTACAAACTCTATCTTCCCACCGTCTTTGATACAATTTGATTTTACCCCAAACCTTTTGATTTTGCCATACTTTTTGATTTTGCCTTGCGGGGGAGGGTTCAAATTGAAAATGTCAGTAAAAAACTGCGGCAGGCAATACCGCAGTTTTTTCTATGCTTTTATTTCCATCCCATTCTTAAAGGTAAAGCGGATATCCTCCCGGCTGTACACCGTGGCATATTCCACAAGGCTGTACCAGTCCTCCTCATCGAATTCCGTCAGCGGACCGTCCCTCTTTTCCAGTTCCGCAAGGAACCTCTCCGTCTTTTCCCGCTTTGCCATCCGCTCCGTGATGGCGATGCCGACCGCCTCCAGCCGCTCCTTTATCCTGTCGAAACGGTCTGCCAGCCCGTCATATTTTTTCTGGTACTCCGTCTGGTCAAGGGCAACGCGGGCATTCTCATTCACGCACTGCTGTATCATCTCC
>CAZRZM010000092.1:0-12577 GCA_964604575.1 uncultured Acetatifactor sp. | reverse complement strand
GTAACTCATCCTGCTCTTGATATCCTGACTGAGAATCTTGAAATATATCCTTAAATAAAATTTTAGTTTTTTCACACTTCAGCCTCCATTCACCGTAATTACTCTCTCCGACACTTTCCAAAAAGCTTTTGCAAGCACAAACATAATCACTACCCAGACAAACTGCGTAAACAGCATATTTCCCACCTCTGCAACCGACAAATCATTGTGAATGAGCAGTGTAAGCGGTGTGTTGTATATGGCGTGAAAGGGCAGAAACATCACAATCCGGTACAATATCTCCGGGAAAAATGCCAGTGGCACTGTTGCGCCGGAAAGGAAAGTGACAAGTATCTGTTTCATGATGTTGATTCCCCAGATGGACTGGGTATACAAGCATATCGTGCCCACAAAATAGTCTACCGCAAAATTAATCATTGTACCAAAAGTCACAGAAATCAGATAATACAGAAGATTTATTCCAATGGGAATCGCCCCTTTGGTAATGACTTCCACAATCACAAAAGTAGGGATAAATGTAACCACAAAATAGAACACATTCCCTCCCATAATATAAAACAACTGGTAAGTACCGTAGGACATAGGCTTAATCAACTGGACAATGATACTTCCGTCCTGCACTCCCCGTCCCATCTCCCACACCAGATAAGCCTCCATAAAAGCAAACTGGGCAGATGCCAGCACCAGATAAATCATGGTATCCTCAAAAGTCATGCCGTTCACTGTAGGCGTATCCACGGATGCGTAAATTGCCTTCCAAAGATTGTAAATAACCACCAGATAGACCATGTTTCCAAACAGCATTACCAGAACACTCATACGAAACTGCATATTTTCCATGACTGCCGACCTCATGAGCGTCAGATATGCTCTGGGATTGATTCTTTTATATGTTTTTAATGTCTGATTCATTTTTTCTCCAGCCTTCCGCTTTTTCTCATTGTTCATGCTTCTCATTGTTTTCATAAATTTTCTTAATGACACTTTCAGTGGAAATCTCCTCCAGACGGACATCCTGTATTTTCAACTGCTCCTGAAGAAAGCTTAATACCTTCATCAACGGTATCTGTGACTCATCTATCAGAATGTTCACCCACTCCTCGTCAATGTCATAAGTGAAAGAAATACCCGTAAAGTGCTCCGTCAAAAGCTTCTGCACTTTTTGCAGGTTTTCTGTCTGGGCTTTTTCCGTAACTTCTTCATTCCTTTTATTCAGATTCAGTTTCAAGGTTCTGTATGCTCCGAAGAAGCTGCGCAGATTCTCAATATTATCATCGTAAAGCATGGTGCCTTTGTCGATAATGATAATTCTCTTACAAAGCGCATCCACATCCCCCATATCATGGGTCGTAAGAATGACCGTGGTGTTTTTCTCCTTGTTCAGGGAACTTATCAGGTTTCGGATTTTTGCCTTCATGGACACATCCAGACCGATGGTGGGCTCATCCAGAAATACCACTGCAGGATTATGCAGGAATGCCGCAAGGATATCACTCAGTGTCCTCTGTCCCAGAGACATCTGTCTTACGGGTTTGGAATACAGTGCACTCATATCTATCATGGACTCATAAAGTTCCAGCATATCCTTATAATCCTTGTCACTGATGCGATAAATGTCTTTAAGTATCTTGAAAGACTCTACCAATGGAAGTGCCCACCAGAGCTGGGAACGCTGACCGAACACTACACCGATATTCTGTGCGTTTGCCTCGCGGTTTTTGTAGGGCACTTTTCCATTCACCAGAATTTCACCGCTGGTAGGTTCCAGAACTCCGGTCATCATTTTGATGGTAGTGGATTTTCCGGCTCCATTCGGTCCCAAATAGCCTACTATCTCGCCCGGAGCAATCTCCAGCGAAACATGATTAACCGCTGTTATCGTCTTGTAATCCCGGGAAAACATATCCTGAAAGCTTCCCTTTAAGCCCTCGTGACGGTTCAGAATTTTAAATTCCTTCATGATATCTTTTAGTTGAATAATATTTTCACTGCTGTTCATTTTTAGCCTCCATACTATGACTGATAATTTTTTATTCTCAACCTTTTTCTCCCAGTCAAAATTTTAATTTATATATCTTGTGAAATGATAAAAAAATAGCGCTGCTATCACCAAAGTGAACCAACAGCGCTAATGCAGGCAAACACGATACTTCTGCACAATATAGGGGAAAATCCAAAATTCCCTAAAACACCATTCCACACTCTGTAAGATTATAGGTTCTATTTGATTACGATAATGTTTGAACACGACTCTCATAAGCTTCTCCTTTCTTTGACTGGTTGACTTTAAATTATTAATGACAAATATATACTAACATGTATAGTTTTGTCAATAAAAGATTTTCATTCTTATATTTATTTTCCGGCATATTGTACATATAAATGAATGTTTCAGAACACACTATGGTGAGTATCTTCAATGTCTGCTTAACAGTCTGCGCCCAAAGTACCTATACTTTTTTAATCATATCAGTATTATTAAGTTTAAAAACACCCTGTGATGAATGATTCACCACAAGGCGTTCTATTCATAAGAATTCGTATGATAACTGGTTATTTCGATACCTTCGGCGGAAACTTTTTACGCAGTACATACCACAGTCCTCCGGTAATACATACGGAGGAATATGCGCCGCAGACAATACCTACCATCAGAGGAAGGGCAAAGTCGCGGATGCTGGTTACTCCAAAGGCATACAGACATGCCACCATAACGAAGGTTTTCAGGGAAGTCAAAATACTTCTGGACAGCGTCTGGGTAATACTCGTGTTTACCACATCCTTCAAATCATCCTTCTGGGTCATGGATTTCATATTCTCGCGCACACGGTCAAAAATAACAATGGTTGCATTGACAGAGTAACCTACAATGGTAAGCATACATGCGATAAAGGTATTGCCCACCGATACTCTTGCCACCGCATAGAACGCAAGCACCACCAGCACATCATGAAGCAGTGCAACAATACTGCTGACGCCAAACCGGATATCACTGAAACGAATTCTGATGTAAATGAGCATACCGATAATGGCAATCACAACCGCCCAGATAGTATCGGATTTCATCTCTCCACTGATGGTGGAGCTGATGGTCTCGGACGTAATCATGTTTTCATCTACCTGGAAATTATCAACAAACATCTGGTCCAGAGCTTCTCTGGTCTCTACATCAAGGGCACTGGTCTTAAAAATAACCTCATTGCTGTCCTGAACTGTCTGAATCTGTACCGCACTTCCCGTAATCTCCTCAACCAGCGGAACAATCTCACTGTTGACATCCTCCAGCGTTCTGGCTTCCTTAAAAGTAACGGTAGTGGCAGTACCACCCTTAAACTCCAGACTGTAATTGAGGGCATCGCTGCCATTCATTTTCTGGACACCCATTACAACGAAACCTGCCACAATCACTGCAAGGGAAATACCAAAGAAAATGCCTTTTTTGGAGAGGAAATCAATACTCTTATGCTCCTTGCCCACGCCATACCATTTTTCGCTCTGGAATCCCAGGGCATAAAATGCGTTCATAATATATCTTGTCACTACCAGTGCTGTTATCATGGAAAGCACAATACCAAGCGCCAGTGTCTGTGCAAAGCCCTTGATAGTACCCGGTGCCAGAAGCAGCAGCACTCCCGCCGCAATCAGTGTGGTAATGTTACCATCCACAATGGCGGACAACGCTTTGTCAAATCCGATTTTCATTGCACTTTTCACTGTTTTGCCGGTTGCCAGCTCCTCGCGGATACGTGCAAAGATAATAACATTTGCATCCACTGCCATACCGATGGAAAGAATAATACCTGCCACACCGGAAAGGGTCAGTGTCATGTCAAAACCGTTTAACAGTAATACAATACATGCCACATACAGTAACAGTGCAATGGCGGAAGCCACACCTGACACAAAATATACGGCAATCATAAATACGATTACTATTGCCAGACCAATGGCGCCTGCTTTCAGACTGGTGTTAATCGCCTCCACACCGAGCTGTGCACCCACCACTTTGGAATGCAGTTCCTCCAGCTCCAGCTTCAGGCCGCCGATACGGATTGTGGATGCAAGATTTTCTGCCTCCGCATAGGATTCCATGGGAGAAATCTGTGCATTTCCATCGGTAAACACGCCGTTTACTCTGGGAACACTGACAAACGCGCCATCATAATAGATACCCAGTGTCTCACCCTTGTTGTAGGCATTTCTTGTCGCTTCGGCAAATTTGTCACGTCCCTCGTCCGTCATAGTCAAATCTACCGCATAAGTAGAGTTTTTCATCTGGTCCTGGGTCGTCACGGCCCTGGCATCCTTTACATCTGTTCCCACCAGTACTACGGAACCGTCTGCCTCCAGTTCTTCAAGGGTCTTCGTCAATACATAGGTATAACCGCTTGTCCCGTCTGCCGCTGTCACCATCTGCTGTGTATAGTTTGCGTTGCCCTGGGCATCTGTCTGTGCAATAAAATACAATGCACCGGGTTTACCCAGTTCCTGCAGAATGGCATTGGCATCACTTACGCCGGGAATCTCAATATTAATTCTGTCCGCTCCCTCCTGATATACAATCGCCTCTGTGCTGTAATTCTCAACACGCTTCTGCAGCTTGGCAATGGTATCCTTCATATCTGTATCACTGGGGTTCCCCTCACCTACCACCTGATAAGTGATGCTGACACCGCCTGCCAGATCCAGACCCAGTTTGATGTCAGATGCACTGCCTTTTCCCGCGCCGTCAATACCATAGACATCCACATAGGAAACTCCTGCCAGCAGCAGGATAACACAAAGCAGAATCACAATCGCTTTACTCTTTTTCATTGTTCCTTTATCCTTTCTGTTTCATATATTATAGTAACTATTCAGAACCATTCACAAAATGCTGCTACGCAGCTCTTATTTTGCTCATGTCTGGCTCTGAACAGTTACAAATCTGCCTCAGCAACTTTTAACATAATGGCACATTCAATACGTTTGCGCTGTAATTCACATCCCACATCATAGGCGTCATTAATATTGCCATGAAAATTGTAGGAATTGGCGGCACATCCACCGCTGCAGTAAAATTTTGCAAAACATTTCTTACATTTGTCTTTGGCATAAACATTACAGCACTTGAACTCATCCCGGATATCTTCTCTGACAATTCCGGTATCCACATTGCCCATGAGAAAATCCTCATTGCCCACAAACTGATGGCAGGGATACAAATCTCCCCATGGCGTAACTGCCAGATATTCCGTTCCGGAACCACAGCCTGACAATCTCTTTGCCACGCAGGGACCTCCCTGTAAGTCAATCATAAAGTGGAAAAAATTAAATTTTCTGCCTTCCTTTTCACGCTTTATCATCTCCAGGGCAAGCTTATCATACTCTTCCTTAAGCCTGGGCAAATCCGCCTCTGTGATGGCGTAATCATCCGTGGGCTGTGCCACTACCGGTTCCACCGATATCTGCTGAAATCCCAAATCCGCCAGATGCAGCACATCCTCGGAAAAATCCAGATTATTATGAGTGAAAGTTCCCCTCACATAGTAATTCATCTGGTTCCGGCTCTCTGCCACTTTCTGGAATTTAGGGACAATCCTGTCGTAACTGCCTTGTCCACCCCGAAAAGGACGCATTTTGTCATGTATTTCCTTACGCCCATCTATACTAAGCACAATATTTGCCATTTCCTTGTTGGCAAACGCCAAAATATCATCATCCAGCAGAACTCCATTGGTTGTAAGCGTGAAGCGGAATTTTTTATTATTAGGCGCTTCCAGACTCCGCCCATAAGCAACCAGGTCTTTTACCACCTGCCAGTTCATAAGCGGTTCCCCGCCAAAGAAATCCACCTCCAGATTCATCCGGTTTCCTGAATTTGCCACCAGAAAATCCAGTGCCTTCTTACCCACTTCCAGACTCATCAGGGCACGTCTGCCATGATACTCGCCTTCCTCAGCAAAGCAATACTTACAGGCAAGATTACAGTCATGTGCAATATGTAAACACAATGCTTTTACCACTGTCTGTCTGTTCTTAAAATCAAACACATAATTTTCGTAGATATCCGGTGCGAATAACTGTCCTGCCTTCTCCAGCTCCAGCACCTCATCCACTGCTTCCGTAATTTCTTCTTCGGGATAGGGAATATTCGCCAGATTCAGCACAGCCACCTTAATCGTGTCTGCATCCTTAATACCTTCATTTACAAGGGGTTCCACCAATGGAATCATATCATACACGATATCATCCACCACATGAACAGAACCACTGTTTACGTCCATAACAATGTTATACCCGTTGCTTTTATACTGATGTATCACAGTAGTTTTTCCTTTCTTGGTAAATTCTGCGGAAAGCAAAAATCTGTCGTACATCAGGGCTTTTCCCCAGACGCACGATAAGCAGCGACCTAAATCGCTGCTTACGCCAGTCCCGCATTTTTAATCAACTATTTAATCTTTTCGCAACTCTGGTTGCCTACTGTACAGGAAGTCTTGCAGGCAGACTGGCAAGATGTCTGGCATTCGCCACAACCGCCCTTTTTCATGGATTCCTTTAAATCTCTTGTTGTTAAAGTCTTAATATGCTTCATATTAATTACTTTGCCTCCTTATGCTATAGAGCTGTTTCACTCATAAACATATGTAGTATATCATAGATTTTCTATTTGTGAAAGACTTTTTTTGAAATTCCTGCTAACTTATCATTCCACCCAGCATTCCGCCTGCGGCGCACAGAATAAACGTGGTAAAAAAGGAATCTCCCAGCGCTGCCCCTGAGTGATTTATGACAAGGGAAACCAGGGCCAGTACCACAAAATAGGCACACCCCATCAGCAGTCCCCACAAGAATTTCTTATTCTGCAGCTTTTTGCCGGTCATAAATCCTGCGAAAAAAGTGGAAACCACATAAATGACTACAATAGCGATAGCCACCACGCCTTCTGACAATCCCAGCTTATAGAGCAATAACGCCAGCAACAGCAGAAGCCCTGCTGTCAATATGTAGGAAAACAATAAACTTTTCATCAAAAACCCTACCGGTATTCCTGATTCCCTGGATGTAGCTGTCTTCTGCATATTCTCTCCTTTCTATTTTCATGCAAATTTCATGCAAACAGGTATGATAGAACTGTTATTAAAAGTATATTCTCGTCCTGCGGAAAACTTGACAACTACACGGGAAATATTGTATAGTTTTTTTTACATAAAATATGATAGAAAAGGATGTGTTATACTTTTGGATACCTCAGGTGTCATACAATTAACTGCTTTGATAGTTTTAGTGATTTTGTCCGCTTTCTTTTCTTCCGCTGAAACGGCGCTTACCACTGTAAACCGGGTGCGGATGCGTTCTCTGGAGGAAGAAGGCAATAAACGTGCTGCAAAAGTCAACCTGATTCTGAACAATTACAGTAAAATGCTCAGCAGCATTTTAATAGGTAATAATATCGTTAACCTGTCAGCGTCTGCTCTTGCGACTACACTGGCAATGCGTATCAATCTGGCTGTGGGAATCGCAACCGGTGTTCTGACGATTGTCATTCTGATTTTCGGTGAAATCGTTCCCAAAACCTGGGCTATGCTCAGTTCCGAAAAACTTTCCTTATATTATTGTAATATCATCTATGGACTTATGTGGTTGCTCACACCTGTTATTTTTATAATAGATAAGCTGGCAAACGGCATTCTGCGTCTGCTCCATATTGACCCGAACAAAAAAGCCAGCACCATGACAGAGACCGAACTGAAAACTTATGTGGATGTCAGCCACGAGGACGGCGTTATTGAATCGGAGGAGCGGGAAATCATTTACAATGTGTTTGATTTTTCCGATGCCCTTGCAAAGGATATCATGATTCCCCGTATTAATATGGTGACTATCAGTATCACCGATTCTTATGAGAAAATTCTGGAAGTGTTCCAGCAGTCCATGTACACCCGCCTTCCTGTGTACCAGGACGACAAAGACAATATTATCGGTCTGGTAAATATCAAAGATTTTATCCTGACAAAAGACGCTGCTTCTTTTCAGGTCAAAGATATTCTCCGGGATGCCCATTATACATACGAGTTCAAAAAAATTGCGGACTTAATGTATGAGCTCAGGGAAAAGACACTGAATGTGGCGTTTGTGTTAAACGAATATGGCGCTACCGTCGGCATGATTACGCTGGAAGATTTGCTGGAGGAAATTGTAGGCGAAATCCGGGATGAATATGACGAAGATGAAGAAGAATTTATCCAGGAGCTGGATGACAACTGTTATCTGGTGGAAGGCAGTATGAAACTGGACGACATCAATGATGCACTGGGTACCAGCCTTGACAGCGAGGATTATGATTCCATCGGTGGAATTATCATTGAATATCTGGACAGACTGCCGGAGGACGGTGAAGAAGTCACTTTGGATAGTGGTATTGTACTGCAGGTTGCAGGCACAGAACAAAACCGAATCCAGAAAGTGAAGCTGACTCTTCCCGAAGAAGCTGACGAAGATACAGATACGAAGGAGACAACAGAAGAAGGCACTGTCATTGATGAGGAAAAGGACCTCCACTAATTTATAGAACCACCTTTATTTCCGTCCCCTTTCCTTCTTCGCTCACGATTGCAATCTCCGCATTATGTTTTGCCACAATATGTTTTACAATAGCCAGTCCAAGTCCCGTTCCGCCAGTGGACTTGGAACGGCCTTTATCCACTCTGTAGAACCGCTCAAAAATTCTTTCCCTATGTTCCCTGGGAATACCGATTCCTGTATCCCGCACTGTCAGGATTACATGTGGCTGTTTATTATCTGATTGTACTGTTTTCTCATATTCCACTCTCACTTCCACTCTTCCATCTGCATTATTATAGCGAATTGCATTGTCACACAAGTTATACAGCAGTTCCTCCATCATCTGTTTATTGCCTTCTATGTAACAGTCCTCCCCCAGCAGAGAAATGGCTACCTGGTGCTTCTGCGCACTGATTGTCAGCGCCTCCACGCATTCTGCGGCAAGTTCATACAGATTTAACCGTTCAAAAACCACATCATCTTCCGCACCGTCCAACTGCGACAGACGTATGATGTCATTAATCAGGGTAAGCAGACGGTTTGCACTGTTTCGGATTCCCGCAGCAAAACGCACCACATCCTTCTCCGATGCCATTCCGGTTTCAATCAGCTCTGCATATCCGGAGATGGAAGTGAGCGGCGTCTTTAACTCATGGGACACATTGGCAGTAAATTCCTGACGCATACTGGCATTCTTTACAATATCCTGATGCTGTTTCCGAATCATCTCAATAAAAGGTGTGAGTTCTTCATAATCGGTTGTATCATTATTGGCATTCAAATTCTCTGCCATCTGCTCAATGGGCTGTATCAGTTTCCCGGTCAGGAAATGTGCCAGTACCATACAAAGAGCAATCAATATTGCAACCGTAACAACCAGGCTTGGAACCAGTCTGATAAAAATACCATAGATACTCCCTGCATCCCTGGCAATCCGTATTACCTTGTCCTCTGTAATCTGCGCAGCATAATAAAAAGTATTTTTTGCCAGTGTATCTGACTTTCTGATAATCTGTCCTTCTTTTTCCCCAAACGCCTGCCTAATCTCCGGTCTGTCACTGTGGTTCCCCATATGCCCGGAATCCACCTCATTGTCATAAATAACCGTTCCATCCACCGCAACCACGGTAATCCGCATTCCATACTGTTCTAACCTGTGCCCCAACTGCTCTATCTCCTCCTCAGTGTCACAGCCCTCAAACAATACCACATATGCCTTCATATCTTCCATTACCTGTTGTCTGAATAAATCATAATACACCACCGTAACAAGCACCATTGTGGACACTACGGCAAGGGATGCAATTATCACAAACATTCTGTTAATCTTTTTCTTCATTTTTCCTCTTATTCTTCTGCACTCATGATATAGCCTACATTTCGCACCGTCTTAATAAGTCCGCTTTCTTCTCTCAGTTTCTGCCGCAGGGTTTTGATATGCATGTCCAGTGTGCGGGACTCTCCCTCAAAATCCGTTCCCCAGATGCGGTCTAAAATAATCTCTCTGGTGACTACCGTCCCTGCATTCGTCATAAGCAGTTTCAAAAGCTCATATTCTTTATATGTCAGTTCGCATAGCATATCATTTACATATACTGCATATTTGGAGCCGTCAAGCACCACATTTCCCAGATGCAGCAGCTTCTCCTGCTCCTCTGTCCTTCTGGTTCTCCGCAGTAACGCTTTGACACGGGAAATCAGCTCCATTACTCCAAAAGGTTTTGTTATATAATCATCTGCACCGATGTCAAGCCCTTTCACCTTGTCAATTTCCGTGGTTTTGGCGGTCACCATGATAATCGGCGTCATCACAGTCTCCCGCCTGCTCCTTAACTTTTTCACGATATCCAGTCCATCCTCATCCGGAAGCATAATATCCATCAGTATCAAATCCGGCAGCTTATTCCTCAGTCCTTCATAGAATGCTCCTGCCGTTCCAAATCCCTCTACCTCATACCCCACATTTTTCAGGGCAAAAGTTTCAATCTCCAGTATGCTTTTATCGTCTTCCAGCACATATATTAATGCCATATGTTTTCTCTCCATACACTTTTTACAATAACACCCCTTATCGATGCTGTTTATCATAGTCCGTACTCTTTCATACTTATACTATAAACTTCCCATCCCACCATAGCAAGTATTTCATGCCAGTTACTTTTAGTTCGGCGTGACCTGGTGCAGGCTGAACTGTCAGGGTAACTGATAACGTTTCCTATACGCGTTCCTTCTTTCCAGAAACTCCAGATTATCTTCCCTTCTTACTTCTTCCAGATAGGCGTGAGTATCGTATTCATCTTCACTCACTTCCATCAGACATACTGCCACATTAGAGCAATGGTCTGAAACTCTCTCAAAATTTGTGGACAAATCCGCAAGAATAAAACCCAGTTCTATGGTACACTTCCCCTCCCGCAGACGATTAATATGGCGTTTTTTCATATCCATATTCAACTCATCAATTACTTCCTCCAACGGCTCCACCTGCCCTGCGAGCTCCAAATCATCTTCCGTGAAGCTCAAAATAGTCAATTGCAGAATATCTCTCACTGCCTGACTCAAAACCGCAATCTCTGCTCTGGCTTTCTCAGAGAACTGTATTCCTTTACGGTGCATTTCCTCTGCTGCTTCCTTGATATTTCGGGCATGGTCTGAAATCCGCTCAAAATCGCCGATACTGTGCAGAATCGTGTTCAAAATATGACTGTCCTGCTCCGACAGGTTGCGGGAACTGAGCTTCACCAGATAAGTTCCGATTTCATCCTCAAAATGGTCCACCGCATCCTCCAGTACCACCACCTGCTCCGCCTTGTCTTCGTCATAATTATCCAGCAGTTCCATGGAAAGATTCAATGCCTGTCTGGATAACTCTGCCATAGAAACAGCTACATTATGACTCTGCTCCACCGCGTAAGAGGGCGTGTCCAAAAAACGACTGTCCAAAAGATGCAGCACCTTCTCTTCCGGTCTTTCCGTCTCCTGCCTGTCCTCCACATGAATGGTCAGACATGCAAGTCTGACCAGAAGTTTGGAAAAAGGAAGCAGTAACAAGGTTGCCGCAACATTGAAAATACTATGTACGGCTGCGATACCAAAGGGAGTTGCTGCTTCTTCCATAAATGCAAAGGACATAAAGGCATCCGCAATATAAAATACCACCATAAAACAAATTGTACCTATCACATTAAAATATAAATGAATCAACGCCGCTCTCTTGGCATTTTTAGAAGCCCCCACCCCGGATAACATAGCCGTCACACACGTACCGATATTCTGTCCCATAATAATAGGAATCGCTGCGTTATATCCCACCGCACCGGTGGCACACAACGCCTGCAGGATACCCACGGACGCAGACGACGACTGAATAACCGCAGTTAAAATAATACCCGCAATCATTCCCAGTACCGGATTGGAAAACCGGGTCAAAATACTGGTAAACTCCGGTACATCCGCTAATGGCTTGACTGCCGCACTCATGGTATCCATACCAAACATCAGAACAGAGAACCCTACCAGAATAGATGCTATGTTCTGAAGCTTTTCTCTGTGGGAAAACAGAATAATTCCTACACCGATAATGGCAAGAATGGGCGAAAAAGAAGTAGGTTTCAACATGCGCACCAAAAAGGAAGAACTGTCAATCCCGGCCAGCCCCAATATCCAGGAGGTAATCGTGGTTCCGATATTTGCTCCCATGATAATGCCTACTGCCTGCTGCAGCTTCATAATACCTGAATTGACAAAACCGACCACCATAACAGTGGTTGCGGAAGAAGACTGTATTACCGCAGTGACTCCGGCGCCTACCAGTACCGCTTTTAAGGGATTACTTGTCAGCTTTTCCAGAATACGCTCCAGACGCCCTCCCGATGCCTTGGACAATCCCTCTCCCATCAGATGCATACCATAAAGAAACAGCGCCAGTCCGCCTACCATTGTCAACAAATTGAAAAAGTCCATATGTGAGCCCTCTCTTTACATAAAATATATCTACACTTCCATAACATCTTAACGCTCTCATGTAAAA
>CAZRZM010000091.1:481-12721 GCA_964604575.1 uncultured Acetatifactor sp. | reverse complement strand
TAATGGGAAATAATATTACAACAGTTATTCAAAGTATAAAAGATACAAATAATCCAACAATTAAGGGAAAACAGCTATCATTCTTTATAGCTGACTCTTTAAAGGCACAAACATTGCATGTATATGAGGCATATCTTCTGCAGTGGGAAGTAATTAATTATATGAGAGAGGGTTATATTCTGCCTGCATGGAATGGCAGAGTGCAGATTTCAACATGTATTGCACTGCTGAATCAAAAACTTCTGGCATTGGCATTTCATGATATAAATTGCGTAAAACAACTGGAAGAATGGGGAAAGGAAGCCTTGCGACTGTGTGTTGAAAAAAGGAATCATTATATTATGGACCGATATGATGAATTTATTAACATGCAGTGTGATGATATATTTCTTTTAAAAGAACTGTTAACTGTAAGAGAAAAATATAAATCCCTGAGTGACGGGGAAGGACCTTATCACGTAGAAGTATTTCCATACCATTATATCGAGCCGGAAAGAATTTTACTGGAAAAAAGAGAACTGCCTAAAGAAAAAAAATTAGTGCGGATATAGAAATTATGCTGATTGCATTAAATACGTGATACAAAGGAGTAAGCATTGTTTTATCATAAGAAAAAAGTATTATATGTAGTCGGTTGCAACCTGCTGTTCCTTTCCGGGTGTGGTGATGAGAGGGGAATCGGAGTTAAAAAATAAATAAAGAACAAGGATGTTTTTCATTGCAAAATATGCCATTTAATTCTATAATTTGGTAGTAAGTCCGTTATGATTCATTTAGATTTTACTTTGGAGTTTGTGTCGGCGCGGCATCCACAGACTCTTTAAGCATAAAGAGCCGCGTAGGAATGAGGATAAACATGAGCGAAGAAAAGAAAATTCCCTACAAAATTTATCTGGAGGAGCATGAGATGCCGGACAGTTGGTATAACGTGCGTGCAGATATGAAAAATAAGCCGGCGCCACTGTTAAATCCGGCTACCTTAAAGCCGTTGACATTTGAGGAGATGAGCGGCATTTTCTGTGAGGAACTGTGCAGACAGGAGCTGGATGATACCACTCCCTATTTTGCAATTCCGGAGGAAATCAGAAAATTTTATAAAATGTACCGTCCGTCCCCGTTAGTCCGGGCGTATTGTCTGGAGGAAAAACTGCAGACACCTGCCAAGATTTATTATAAATTTGAAGGAAACAATACAAGCGGCAGCCATAAGCTGAATTCTGCCATAGCCCAGGCATATTATGCCAAGAACCAGGGACTTAAGGGTGTTACCACAGAGACCGGGGCAGGACAGTGGGGAACAGCTCTTTCCATGGCCTGTGCTTATCTGGGACTGGACTGTCAGGTTTATATGGTAAAGTGTTCCTATGAGCAGAAACCTTTCCGCAGAGAGGTTATGAGAACCTATGGAGCGAATGTGACACCCTCTCCCTCCAATACCACCAATGTAGGACGGAAAATTTTGGAGGAGTTTCCGGGAACCACCGGAAGTCTGGGATGCGCCATTTCGGAGGCAGTGGAAGCGGCAACTTCCCAGGAGGGCTACCGTTATGTGCTGGGCTCTGTGCTGACTCAGGTTCTTCTTCACCAGTCTGTGATTGGTCTTGAGACTAAGACTGCCATGGATAAGTATGGAATCAAACCGGATGTGATTATCGGATGTGCAGGCGGCGGTTCTAATCTGGGCGGTCTGATATCTCCGTTTATGGGAGAGAAGCTGCGGGGGGAGGCAGATTACAGATTTATTGCTGTTGAGCCTGCTTCCTGCCCCAGTCTTACCAGAGGAAAGTATGTGTACGATTTCTGTGATACCGGAAAGGTTTGTCCACTTGCTAAAATGTATACTCTGGGCAGTGGCTTTATTCCTGCTGCCAACCATGCAGGGGGACTTCGCTATCATGGTATGAGTTCTGTGCTGTCCCAGTTGTATGCGGACGGCTATATGGAAGCAGTCAGCGTAGAGCAGACATCTGTTTTCAAGGCAGCAGAGGAGTTTGCAAGAGTGGAGGGTATTCTGCCTGCGCCGGAGAGTGCACATGCCATTAAAGCAGCCATGGATGAAGCGTTAAGATGTAAGGAGACAGGCGAGGAAAAGACGATTCTCTTTGGTCTTACCGGAACCGGCTATTTTGATATGGTGGCTTATGGAAGATACAACGATGGAGAGATGAGTGATTATATTCCCACCGACGAGGAACTGGCAAAAGGACTTGCGGGAGTTCCCAGATTCCCCGGAAATGAGATTTAAGCTGTCATGGATTTGTTTGAATATATGAGAAGCACCAATATGGAAAAGGAAGCGCCGCTGGCCGCCAGAATGCGTCCGCGTACTCTGGAGGAAGTAGTGGGGCAGGAGCATATTGTCGGAGAGGATAAGCTGCTCTACCGGGCAATCAAAGCGGACAAAATCAGTTCGGTAATTTTTTATGGACCGCCGGGGACGGGAAAAACCACGCTGGCGAAGGTGATAGCCAATACCACAAGTGCGGAATTTACCCAGATAAACGCCACAGTAGCCGGAAAAAAGGACATGGAGGAAGTAGTGGCAAAGGCGAAAGAACTGCAGGGGATGTATGGAAAACGTACCATACTTTTTATTGACGAGATTCACCGCTTTAACAAAGGGCAGCAGGATTATCTGCTTCCCTTTGTGGAGGATGGAACCCTTATTTTGATTGGCGCTACCACAGAAAATCCATATTTTGAGGTAAATGGAGCTTTGCTGTCCCGCTCTATTATTTTTGAACTGAAACCGATTCCACGGGAAGCAGTGCGTAAACTTTTACAAAAAGCGGTTTACGACGAGGAAAGGGGAATGGGGGCCTACGGTGCAGTTATTGAGGAGGAGGCACTGGATTTTCTGGCAGATATTTCCGGCGGAGATGCCAGACATGCCCTGAATGCCATTGAACTGGGGATTATGACTACCAACAGAGGTGAGGATGGGAAAATACATATCACGCTGGAGGTGGCGCAGGAGTGTATTCAGAAGCGTGCCGTCAGATATGATAAAAATGGGGACAGTCATTATGATACCATATCGGCATTTATTAAAAGTATGCGTGGCTCGGATGCGGATGCCGCAGTTTATTATCTTGCCAGAATGCTGTATGCAGGGGAAAGTGTGACTTTCATCGCAAGGCGAATTATGATATGTGCTTCGGAGGATGTGGGAAATGCAGACCCCAATGCGCTGGTGGTGGCAGTAAATGCCTCTCTGGCAGTAGAAAGGGTGGGAATGCCGGAAGCACAGATTATTCTGGCCCAGGCGGTTGCTTATGTGGCATGTGCACCCAAAAGTAATGCCAGCAGTGAGGCGGTGTTTGCAGCGATGAAAGAAGTGGAGAGTTCGGGTAATCTGCCAATCCCAACACATTTACAGGATGCCCATTATAAAGGGGCGGCAAAACTGGGACATGGAACGGGATACAAATATGCCCATGACTATCCCAATCACTATGTGGAACAGCAGTATCTTCCTTATGAACTGAATGGGAAAGAATTTTATCGCCCTACCGGCAACGGTTATGAAATGAAAATTAAAGAGCATATGAAGAAAATCAAGGGAATGACTTAGAAGAAATATTCCAATCAGGATATCAGAATAGCTGGGAAACCAGATATTTGTAGATATCCTGATTTTTTTTCTGCCAGTTGTCACAGATTGTGGATGCCATTTCCTCGGAGGGAACAGACAGTGTGATATCAATTAATTTGATGCCTCTGTCTTTGGCAATAAGGTGGGCTTCGTACTCGCCGGAGGTGGATTTGTAATAATCGCCGAGAACAGACACCTCGTTGCGCAGAGAAAATTCATTTTCCCGGAAATAAGTGTCAATGTCGGATTTAATGGCATCACTGATGCGGTTTTCAAAAAATAAAAGCGTCTCCCTGCCCTCTTTGGTAATGGATAGATGAGTACGGTTGCGGACGGAATTGGGCGAAATCATATTGGCATCCGTTAATTCGTTAATTGCCTGCTGCAGGGTCAGAAAATTGGTATATTCCTTGTTCAGGATAAAATCACTGACCTGGGCAGTGGTTAGTGGAAAGGTAACGCGGTTTAACATATAAAGTACAATTAATTTGTATAAAGTAAGTGGGTCCTGCAACATATTTTTCCCTCTTTCTATGTTTTGTTATATCTGTAGTTTGTTTATCCGTCTGGTTTAAATCCGCGCGGTTTTTGTCTGTTGAAATCGGTCTTATTTTTGCCTGCTTAAGGCTGTGCCCTTTCTTCCGGGGAGGAGTACAGACAGCCCTGGCGGATTCCCTCTTTTTTCATGCGCTGGTGCAGGGAGTTTAACACGTCCCTCTTGTTGCAGCTCCATGTGGGGGCAATCAGCAGATTCCTGGGACCATCCCCCGTCACACGGTGTACGACGATATCGGGAGATAAATGTGCCAGACATTGTATTAACAGCTCTAGATAGGCATCTTTTGTCAGTGTCTCAAAGTGTCCTGCCAGATAATAGTCTGCCAGGTCCGTATCCCGCAGCACATGCAGAAGCTGTAGTTTTATGCCAAAGGGCTGCAGGCGGTTCAGATACCGGATAGTGGATAACATGTTATCCGCATTTTCTCCGGGCAGTCCCAGTATGGTATGTACAATCACCGGAAGCCCAATCTGCTGCAGCCGCAAAAAGGCATCCTCAAAACAGTCCAGTGTATAACCTCTGCGGATAAAGCGTGCGGTATCTTCCCATATGGTCTGTAGCCCCAGTTCCAGCCAGATAAATTTTTCCCCAAAACGCTCTCTCAGGTTAGATAGTAAATCCAGCACTTCGCGGGGAAGACAGTCAGGTCTGGTGGCTATGGATATGCCACAGACGAAAGGGTGGGAGAGGGCTTCGGTATAGACCTGCTCCAGATAGGACAGAGGCGCATATGTATTGGTGTATGCCTGAAAGTAGGCGATATAGCTGGTTCCTGTCTGTTTCTTATGGAAAAGAGCAGTTCCCTCCTGAAGCTGCGCCGTAATATCTTTTCTGCGGTTAGATACCGCAAAATCCCCGCTTCCGCCCGCACTACAGAAGATACAGCCCCGAGTGCCGAGGGAGCCGTCCCGGTTGGGGCAGGTCATGTGGGCATTCAGGGCTATTTTGTAACATTTATGATGAAACGTATTTTTACAGTAAGCATCCAGTGAGTAATAGGGCTTACCGTGCCAGTCATCTATCATGGACATATGGTTTTCCTTTTGCAATCAGGTCTCTATTTCACGATATGGGATTTTACCGCGTTGGCAACCAGTTCTGCAACCTTGGGGTTGAAGGCTTCCGGCATAATATTGTCTTCGTTTAACTCTTCATCAGGCACAAGTCCTGCGATAGCCTGGGCAGCCGCCAACTTCATTTCCTCGGTAATCTGGGTTGCGCGTCCTTCCAGTGCGCCTTTGAAAATACCGGGAAAGGCAACCACATTGTTGACCTGGTTGGGGAAGTCGCTTCGTCCTGTGCCAACCACGCGGGCGCCTGCCGCTTTTGCCACATCGGGCATAATCTCAGGGACTGGATTTGCCATGGCAAAGAGGATGGCATCCTGGTTCATGGAGGAAACCATTTCGGGAGTAACAATATTCGGAGCAGAGACTCCCACGAAGATATCGGCTCCCTTTAGAGCGTCAGCCAGAGTTCCGGTTTCGTTTTGGAGATTAGTAACTTCAGTCATTTTCTGCTGCATCCAGTTTAAGCCCGGAGTGTCTTTGGAGACAATACCCACTTTGTCGCACATGATAATGTTGGGAAAACCGTAGGTCAGAAGTAATTTGGTGATGGCTACACCTGCGCTGCCTGCACCGTTTACCACTACACGACAGTTTTCTTTCTGCTTGCCCACTACTTTCAGGGCATTGATAATTCCTGCCAGTACCACAATGGCGGTACCGTGCTGGTCGTCGTGAAATACGGGAATATCCAGAGTCTCTTTCAGACGTTCCTCGATTTCAAAACATCTGGGGGCACTGATATCTTCTAAGTTGATACCGCCAAAAGCAGGTGCCAGCCATGTGACAGCCTTGATAATCTCCTCTGTGTCCTGGGTATCCAGACAAATGGGAACGGCGTTGACACCGCCAAATTCCTTGAACAGAACGGCCTTGCCTTCCATAACGGGCATGGCGGCATGGGCGCCGATATTACCCAGTCCCAGAACGGCGCTTCCGTCGGAAACAACAGCCACGGTATTTGCTTTCATTGTATATTTATAGGCAGCTTCTTTATCCTGGGCAATTACCTTGCAGGGTTCTGCCACACCGGGGGTATAGGCGATTGCCAAATCCTCCCGGGATTTTACCGGTGTTTTGGATACGGTTTCCAGCTTCCCATTCCATTTTTCATGCATTTGCAGTGCCTTTTCGTTTGTAGTCATGTTTTTTTCCTCTTTCCTTATGTTGGCATATGATAACATAATACTTACAGAATTTATTATTTGTATCATATAATAGTTTGTTGGGATTCGCAAGGGTTTTGTGCGTATGGGTTTGGGCTTGTGTAACCGTTCAGCTCTCGCACCAAGTCACGCCGCCGGACCATAGTCATTCCTATTCAGGCACGCTCCCGCTTGAATAAAAACGTAACGGACACATAAGGCACCAGAGTACGGTGCCTAAGTGCCGACGTTTTTATACAGCCTTCATAGGAACAACTATGGTCTGGTGGCGTGACTTGGTGCGAGGGCTGAACGGTTACGGACTTGCACCAAGTACTTATATGTGCAGGGGGGATTCCTGCGTTTTATGGGTTGCATCAGAAGAAAAAATCAGATAAGATGAAATGAGAGTGTATGTGATGGCTGAGCGGTTGCGCAGATGCAGGATGTGTCTTGAATAATGCTTGAAATAAAAACGGAATTAGCGTACAATAATTGGAGTATGGTATAGGAGGAAGGTATGAGAGAAAAGTATGAGTCATTGGCATTGGCACAGTTAAAGGAACTTGCCAAGGTGAGAGGACTAAAAGGAACATCCACAATGAAAAAGGCGGAACTGGTGGAAGCCATGCTGGCGGAGGATGAGCGGATAAAGAATGAGCAGGAACAGGCTAAGGCATCGGAAACAGCATCCCAGACATCTGCCCGCAGTGAGGGCAGTGCAAAGCAGGAGAGAGTTTCCCGCTCTAATGAGGTGTATGATGAGAATCAGTTTCCCAAGGAGCTGGACAGTGGAATTGAGGCAAGCGGCATTCTGGAGGTTATGCAGGATGGCTACGGATTTATCCGCTGTGCCAACTATCTGCCGGGCGAGAATGATGTCTATGTGGCACCCAGCCAGATTAGAAGATTCGGTTTGAAAACCGGAGATATATTGTGTGGTAATAAACGTGTGAAAACACAGCAGGAAAAATTCAGTGCATTGTTATATATCCGTTCGATTAATGGATACTCCATAGAAGAAGCAACCAGACGGAAGTCTTTTGAAGATATGACCCCTGTTTTTCCGGACGAGCGTATTCGGTTAGAGGCACCGGGATGCAGTCTGGCGATGCGCGCCATGGATTTGGTGAGTCCGGTGGGCAAGGGACAGCGTGGTATGATTGTATCGCCGCCCAAGGCAGGTAAAACCACTCTTTTAAAAGAAGTGGCAAAATCAATTCTCCGTACCAATCCACATATGCATATGCTGATTCTTTTGATTGACGAACGTCCTGAGGAAGTAACGGATATCAAAGAGGCGATTGTAGGCGATAATGTGGAGGTTATCTATTCTACGTTTGATGAACTCCCGGAGCATCACAAAAGAGTATCGGAAATGGTGATAGAACGCGCAAAACGTCTGGTGGAGCATAAGAAAGACGTAGTTATTCTGCTTGACAGTATCACACGTCTTACCAGAGCCTACAATATGGTGGTGCCGCCCAGCGGACGTACTCTTTCCGGAGGACTTGACCCATCGGCGCTGCATATGCCCAAGCGATTCTTTGGTGCAGCCCGCAATATGCGTGAGGGTGGAAGTCTGACGATTCTGGCAACCGCTCTGGTTGATACAGGAAGCAAGATGGACGATGTGGTCTACGAGGAATTTAAAGGAACCGGTAACATGGAACTGATTCTGGACCGTAAGCTTTCCGAAAAGCGTATTTTCCCCGCCATAGATTTGCAGAAATCCGGCACGAGAAGAGAGGACCTTCTTCTCAACGAGGACGAGCTGGAAGCAATCAATATTATGAGAAAAGCATTGAACGGCTTAAAGTCTGATGAAGCCACGGACCGTATTTTGGATATGTTTGCCAAGACAAGGAATAACGCCGAGTTTGTGGCAGTGGTAAAAAAGAATAAATTTATTTAAATTAAGTATTGCAAGAGTATAAAGCTTGTGTTACAATAATACCGCTGTTTGTGGTTCCATAGGCAGTGCGGATGAGAACAGAAAAACAGAATAAAAGTAGGTAAATTTTTATAGAGAGGTGAAAGCGATGAAAGAAGGAATCCATCCCCAGTATTATCAGGCAACTGTAACCTGCAACTGTGGCAACACATTTGTAACTGGTTCCACCAAGCCTGAAATTCACGTTGAAGTTTGCTCCAAGTGCCATTCATTCTATACAGGCCAGCAGAAGACTGCAAGAGCTGACGGACGTATTGATAAGTTCAATAGGAAATACGGCGTTAAATAAGAACGTTGACGAAGGGTTGAGGTATTGCTATCTCAACCTTTTCCTTTCATAGAGATATTTTTGATATTTCCACGAGGTAGATACTATGGCAAGAAGAAAAGGTAAATGCTATTCCGGTATTGGCGGTCAGGCTGTGCTGGAAGGCATTATGATGAAAAATAAAGAAAATTATGCGGTGGCAGTCCGAAAGCCGAACGGCGAGATTGCCGTGGAGCTGGAGAATTACCAGGGGGCAATGCACGGCAATAAATTAAAGGAGATACCTTTTGTCAGAGGCGTATTCAATTTTATAGACTCTCTGATGCTGGGGACGAAGGCACTAAACTATTCCGCTTCTTTTTATGATGAGGAGGAAGAGGAGACCGCATTTGATAAAGCAGCGGACAAGCTGACCGGAGGCAATGGAGAGAAAGTTCTCACAACCCTTACCACACTGATTGCGGTTGTGCTGGCAGTGGGTATTTTCGTGGTGCTGCCGTATTACTTGTCTTTTCTGTTAAAAGGTTTTATCCGTAATGATTCTCTGGTTGCCATATTGGAAGGTGTCATTCGTATTCTGATATTTGTACTCTATGTGTGGGGAATCAGCGCGATGAAAGATATCAGGCGTCTGTACCAGTATCATGGTGCGGAACATAAATGTATTAACTGCATTGAGAGAGGCCGCGCCCTGACAGTGCGCAATGTGATGAGAAGTTCCAGACTGCATAAGAGATGCGGAACCAGCTTTATCTTTTTTGTATTGTTTGTCAGCATTATTCTTTTCTTTTTTATTCGTGTGGATAATGTGGTATGGAAAGTGGCGCTGCGCATTCTGCTGATGCCGGTTGTGGCAGGTATCTCCTATGAGATTATCCGCCTTGCGGGACGTACGGATAATGTGTTCATCCGTATTTTGTCCGCTCCGGGCATGTGGATTCAGAGAATGACTACCAAGGAGCCGGATGAGAGTATGGCGGAGGTTGCCATCACTGCGGTGGAGGCAGTATTTGACTGGAAACAGTATCTGTGTGAGAATTTTGGTTATACCATGGATGAACTTGAGAAAGAAAAAGCAGAAGACCAGAGGGAAGCATGACTTATAAGGAATTGTATGAAAAAGGATATGAAATTCTGCAAAACGCCGGGATAGAGGAGGCAGCCCTGGATGCCAGACTGCTTCTGGAGCGGTTGTGCGGCACCAATAGAAATGATTTGCTGGTGCATGGTGACAAACCTATAGAGGAAACCTGCGAGACCGCTTATAGGAACTGGATAAAAAAGCGCAGTGAGCGAATCCCTCTGCAGCACATTACAGGGGTGCAGGAATTTATGGGACTGGAGTTTACGGTCAATGAAAAGGTTCTGATTCCCCGCCAGGATACAGAGATTCTTGTGGAAGAGGTACTGAAGGAACTGCAGGACGGTATGCGCATTCTGGATATGTGTACCGGAAGCGGATGTATATTAATCAGCCTGCTACATTACAGCAACTACTGTGAGGGTGTGGGTGTGGACATTTCCCCGGAGGCTCTGCTGGTTGCAGAGGAGAATGGAAAAAGGCTGCTGGGCGGAAACGGTGGAATATGTGGGGATAAAAGAAATGATAATGCCAATGATGCTGATGGAAGCGGCGGATTTAACGGAAGCAGAATGAGCGGGGCGGAAGTTACGTTTCTTCAAAGTAACCTGTTTGAAAAGGTGGACGGAAAGTATGAGTTTATTGTGTCCAACCCGCCTTATATCCGAAGCAATGTGATAGATTCCCTGATGCCGGAGGTGCGTGAGCATGAGCCGAGGCTGGCGCTGGATGGGGCGGAGGACGGTCTTTTCTTTTACCGCAGAATTGTGGAGGAAGCGCCGGATTATCTGGTAAGCGGTGGGAAACTGTATTTTGAGATTGGATACGACCAGGCGGATGCAGTGGGGCACTTGATGCGGGAACGCGGTTTTGTGGAAGTGTGTGTGGTGAAGGATTATGCCGGACTGGACAGAGTGGTATATGGAACGTATATCGCAGGATAGGGAATTTGGGTAAGGCCGGACGTGGATAAGCAGTCTGAGGCGAAACTGCCGGAAATGGACACGCAAAGCCGGAAGTGCCAAGAGCGGAAAGCTGGGAGTAAGAGAATCCCAGAGTAGAAATAGAAAGCAAGAATGATAGAGGATGTGAGATAATATGTTTGATAAGCTGGAAGATTTACTGATTCGATTTGAAGAGATTCTGGGAGAGCTGCATGAGCCTACGGTTGCCAACAATCAGGAGCGTTTCCGTAAGCTGATGAAGGAGCAGAGTGATTTGACTCCCATTGTGAATGCTTATACAGAATACAAGAAATGTAAGCAGGATATTGACGACTCTCTGCTGATGCTGGATGAAGAGAGCGATGATGAAATGCGCGAAATGATTAAAGAAACGCTGGGTGACAGTAAAAAGCGCATGGAGGAGCTGGAGCAGGAGCTTAAGATTCTGCTGCTGCCTAAGGACCCTAACGATGATAAAAATGTTATTGTGGAAATCCGGGCAGGTGCCGGTGGTGACGAGGCGGCATTGTTTGCGGCTGAGATTTACCGCATGTATGTGCATTTTGCCGAGAGCCAGCGATGGAAAGTAGAAACCATGAACGTGGATGAAATCGGTATCGGCGGTATGAAGGAAGTGCAGTTCATGATTACCGGACAGGGCGCCTATTCCAAAATGAAGTATGAGAGTGGTGTGCACCGTGTACAGCGTGTGCCAGAGACGGAGAGCGGCGGACGTATCCACACTTCTACCATCAGTGTGGCTGTTATGCCGGAGGTGGATGAGGATATTGATATTGTGATTGAGGATAAGGATATTCGTATTGATGTTATGAGGGCCTCTGGTAACGGCGGTCAGTGTGTCAATACCACGGACTCCGCAGTCCGCCTGACTCATTATCCCACCGGAATCGTGGTGTACAGCCAGACGGAGAAGTCCCAGCTTCAGAATAAGGCCAAGGCATTTGCCCTGCTTAAGGCGAAGCTGTACGATATGGAGCAGCAGCAGCGTCATGATGCGGAGGCAGAGCTTCGTAAGAGCCAGATTGGTACCGGTGACCGCTCCGAGAAGATTCGTACCTACAATTTCCCCCAGGGACGCGTCACCGACCACCGTATCGGACTTACCCTTTATAAGCTTGATAAAATCATGAACGGGGATATTGAAGAAATACTGGATGCCTGCATTGCGGCGGACCAGGCGGCGAAACTGGCGAAGATGAATGAGGACTAGGGCAATATTGGGTGAGAGGTATCAGAAAAAGACGGTCTTTGACATTGATATGTGATTGTCCGTCTTTTTTGCGTCTTTTTGAATGTAATTTCATCCTCGATTTGCAGAGCTTGTATGTATGGTGGTGTCTGCAAAAATACGGATGATAGTGGTTGCTTTGTGCAAAAAATTGATGAAATGTAGGGGAGCTTATGATACAATGAATTTGTAGGAAGAATGCCTTATAAAAGCAAGTTTTCAACGTTATTTTCCTATAAATTCGCTTGGTTCTGAACAGTACTAATAATTATTAATGGAAGGACAATAGAATTTTGAATAAAGATACATTTTCATTTGTTATATATATGATTCATGCATGTGCAAATGATTGGAAGCAGAATCCTTCTGAGGTATATA
>CAZRZM010000091.1:0-471 GCA_964604575.1 uncultured Acetatifactor sp. | reverse complement strand
AGAAAGTCTTGAAACCCTTGAAAAATCAGGAGGTATATAGAAACATGAAAAGCACAAATTGCATCAGGGGCTTTTTAGTGCCTAATTATGAGATTCTTCACACGCAGAGTACTGACTATGTTATCGAAGATATTAAGGAATATTTTAACGTTAGGGGGATATCTGTATGATTGTTTTTCATGGCTCAAATGTGATTGTAGATTATCCGGATATAGAACATTCTTATCGGTCACTGGACTTTGGAAAAGGATTTTATGTGACAACAGTAAAGGAACAGGCGGAGTGATGGGGAACAAGTTTATTTACAATATGATTTGATTAAAGGAAAAGTGGCAGATGATAAGGTATTTAGAGTTGTGGATATGTATCATTCCGGTATCTGGGATAAGGAGAGAGCTTTGGAAGAAATAAAAGTGTATCCGAATTATGACCAGACCAAATAAGATAACTATACAGTTATCTTATTTCATC
>CAZRZM010000090.1:0-12754 GCA_964604575.1 uncultured Acetatifactor sp. | reverse complement strand
GTCCAAATAAACGGACTTACAAGGGCGACCAACCCATTTTTTGACTAACACCATTCAAATTAATAATTTATGTTTTTTTATTGACATATTTAACACTGATTTCTATAATAATATTAAGGATGATGCAATCCATCATCGAAAATATTGTTCGCTTACCGCTGGCGACTTATAAGTGAACGGCTCGAAAATATTGCTCGCTTACCGGAAGCGTCTAATAAATATCCGGCTTGAAAATTCAGCCCTATCTCGTGATAGGGCTATTTTTATCGGTGGTGATTATATGCTATATCAGGATGGATATGTCTATCATATTAAAGATGAATATTTCGAAAAAGTTAAAGATGAGCGACTTATGCAGAACAAAGAAAACGGTACTTACCGCCCAACTTTCTACTGTCTGCGTGACGAATCGACCTCTCTGCTCTGGATGGTTCCATTAAGTAGTCGTGTGGAGAAATTCAAAGCAATCCATGATAAACAAGTTGCTAAGTATGGCAAATGTCTTACTATTGTATTCGGTGAATTTGATAATCGAGAAGCTGCTTTTCTTTTGCAAAATATATTTCCTGTCACAGAAGATTATCTGGACCACATCCATACACGGAACAACAATCCCATACCAGTAAAATACTCCATACATAAAAAAGTTCGTACCAATCTGAAACAAATACGCCAGCTTCTTGCACGAGGCAAAAAAGTTGTTTTTCCAGATGTTGCACGTCTGGAGGAAATCATGCTTGCAGAATTAGAAACAAAAAGAACCGATTGAATACACTTCATAAACAATCGGTTCCATACTATATTGAATCATACCTATTTGCTGATAATATTTTTACTACTGAAATAAGTAATCAAAAAATACCCTCCATATATCACCGCAAGAATACCTATTGTCATCAATACAGAGACCGTCATATATTCCGTTCCCAGTATCTCCATCACATTTTTACTGAACATCATTCCAAATACAGAGTGGACTGCTGCCAGTGCCAGCGGAAACAGGAAAAACAATGCCGTCTGCATAAACAGGGCGCGGTTGATAAGCCTCTCGTCCGCTCCCAGCTTGCGGAGCATACGGAACCGCTCAATATTGTCGGTGCTCTCCGAAAGCTCCTTCAACGCCAGAACAGCGGTTCCTGAAATAAGCATAATCAGTCCTATATAAAGACCTATGAATGCAATCACAGCTCCTATACCCATACTCGCCTCTGCTATGGCAGTCCGGGTACTGCCTTGGGGCAGAATATAGCTGTCCTTATAAACCTCGATAGACTGTATTTTATTTTCTATCTGCTCAATTTTTTCTTTGGAATCCGTATTATAATCTGCCAGCACATACTCATATTCCACGCAGCTTACATCCACCACATCATCCGGCACCACAATAATCCCGGCATTTATATGATTGGATGCCATTTCAAGAAATCCGTCCCTGCAGGAAGAATACTTCGGAATCAACTCCTGCCCAAACACATGAATTGGCTCTCCCGTTGCCAGTGCCTCGTTGCGCAGCACCACCATGGAATCAAAATCTGCCACAATAAGATATTCATCCGATTCCAGGGAAAATATTTCATTCCCATAAAACTGCGCCACTTTATTATAATCGCTTACTCTCATAATACTTTCCGGCGTATCATATGTGAGAAACAGATAAGATTCGCGAATACTTTCCAGCCTGCTCCCCAGAGTACTGCCCAGCGTACATTCTGTATCCACATAACTGTAAATTTCCAGATATTCCTCAAAATAAGGTACCAAATCACAGTCCAGTTCCCGGTACATTTCCAAAATGGACAAATCCTTGTGGGATAACTGCTCCTCATTATAATTTGCTTCCACAGCTATATCCATCACACGGCGCTTCAGGTTCAAATCCGCAGGAGCCAGCTCATTGAGATTTGCTGTCATGGAATTGCGCACGGTCAGGCTGCTTGCCGTAACGCAGATAGTAATAAACAGCATCAGACAAATAATTGTCATGGAAAAAACATTGGTATTCACCCGGCTGCTCATCTGCCGGAAAGTAAAGCTGTTCAGTCCCTTATAATAAATACTTTTTATGGACGAAACAATTTTTAACAGCAACCCCGACAGCGACCAGAACACCAGAAACGTGCCAATGCAGCCAAGTACTATATATATCAGAATTCTGTCAACGGTCTGGATGTTCTGCAGTCCTACTGCCACATGATAATAGGCATAACCCAGCATTCCTGCCGCTGTAACAAACACAATAATACACAGCCACGGATTTTTTAACTTTACAGATTCCTGCCTTTTACTTCCCTGAAATAAATCAATAAGCTTACATTTACCCACACTGACTGTATTAAACAATATGACAACCAGATAAATAATGATAAAATAAGCGACCGTGCGAATACAGGCATTCCCTGAAAATACAAACTGATAACCACTCATATCTGCCGCAAACATACCCGCCACAAAAAAACTGGTAAACTGTGAAACCACCACTCCCATAAGCAGCCCTACTCCCAGGGAAATAATGCCGATAAACAAGGTTTCCAGAAATAGGATAACAGACACTTTTCTCCTTCCCATACCCAAAAGCAGATACAGTCCAAACTCCTTATTCCTGCGTTTTATCAGAAAACGGCTTGCATATATAATCAAAAATCCAAGTACACATGCCACAAAGACACTGACGCCTGCGAGCATATTCATCAGTAACCGTATTATTTCATGCGTAAACGCGGATACCTCCAGCATTGCCGTCTGCGCCCCGATGGTATTAAAAATATAGAAAATTGCCACACCCAGAACCAGAGTGAAGAAATAAATAGCATAATCCTTCATACTTTTTTTGATATTTCGCAAAGACAACTTAAAGAGCATCGCTTAAGCCACCTCCCAACATCGTCACTACATCTATGATTTTATCAAAAAATTCTTTTCGCCCATCCTGCCCCCTGCGCAGTTCATGGAACAGCCTGCCATCCTTAATGAAAATAATTCTGCGGGCATAGCTGGCTGTAAAGGAATCGTGGGTTACCATCAAAATCGTGGCCTTTAATTCCTGGTTCAGCCAGGCGAAACGCTCCAAAAGCAGTTTTGCAGATTTGGAGTCCAGTGCGCCTGTAGGCTCGTCCGCCAGAACCAGCCGGGGATTGGTAATAATTGCCCTGGCAGAAGCCACTCTCTGTTTCTGCCCTCCCGACATCTGATAAGGATATTTGGACAACACATCTTCAATATTTAATTCCTCCGCCACTTTTCTTACTGCGCTGTGGATTTTCGATGCCGGTACGTTCTGAATGGACAGTGCCAGCGCAATATTCTCATAGGCGGTCAGCGTGTCCATCAGATTAAAGTCCTGAAAAATAAATCCCAGCTTTTCTCTCCTGAATTTATTCAGCGCGTTACCTTTTAATCTTGTAATATCCTCTCCATCCACATAAATATGTCCGGCAGTTACCTTGTCAATAGTGGAAATACAGTTTAGAAGCGTGGTCTTGCCACTTCCCGAAGCACCCATAATCGCCACAAACTCTCCTTCATCCACCTCAAAGGAAATGGAATTGATGGCTTTTGTGAGATTTCCCCTGCTTCCATAATACTTTTCAATGTTTGCAATTCTTAATATGTTTTCCATGTTCAACCTCCATAATATCTATACTGCCATTCTACACAGAAAACACCCTGATGTCGTTTTCCTAATCTTACAGAACCTTACAGCTTTGTAAGATTGATAAATCGTCCTTATGAAAGCAAATCCACACATCCGTATAATCCCCTGCAACCGACTCCATGCCGATATCATGTCCCATTCTGTCGCAGAGCTTTTTCACAATATATAATCCCATGCCCGTAGCTTTTGCATGTTTTCTTCCATTTTCCCCAGTGAAAGATTTTCTGAAAACCCTTGGCAAATCGCTTTCTGACACACCGATACCATTATCCCGGATATGCAGTATACTCTGCTCAGTGTCATCCTCCACCCATATTTCAATCTCCCTGCCGTCCTTTTCTTTTTGATACTTAATACTGTTGCTTACAATCTGATTCAGTATAAACTCCATCCACTTTCCATCCGTCAGCACCTCCACCTCCACATCATGCACCCGAAATGCAATCTGCTGTTCCAGAAGAGTATCCTTGTTCCTCACTGCCACTTTATTGACAATGGTCTTTAAGGAAATCCTTCCGAAAAGATAGTCCTCCTGGGCATTTTCCGAGCGCACATAGTAGAGCACCTGGTCTGTATAATCGTCCATGCGCCGAATCTGTTCCACATATTTTTTGTCAATGTTATCCCGGTTGTTGTGGCACATAAGCAGAAGACTGGCTATGGGAAGCTTGACCTCATGCACCCACATTTCAATATATTCTTTAAAATCCTTCACACTCTCTGCATACTGTGTCACGTTTTCCGTCATGGATTTATTAATCTCATATAGTATTTCATACTGTATCTTTCCCTCATAAAAATCCGGCTCCCGTAACGTTTCCAGCACCAGATATTTCTGATTCAGACCTTCCACATTACCTGCCAGCCCGTCGTAAAATTTTTTGCGCCGTATATATTCCCACAAAAATGCCGCCATAAAGCAAAGCGCTCCCAGTCCCACATAAAGTATTACTGCTGCTACGGGCACGACAAGCAGCTTCATCATTATAAGCGTGCTGCCCATAAAAATGATAAATACAAGAACCGTCACCCATTTGTCCTTTAAATATTCCATAAATTTCATACCAGACAATACCCCTGCTTCTTTCTTGTTTCTATCGCATCCGCATAACCAAATTCCGCCAGCTTGCTCCGCAGTCTGCTGATGTTTACGGAAAGCGCGTTATCGTTGATAAACTCATCATTGTCCCAAAGGGCTGTCATAAGCTCGTCCCTTGTTACAATACGGTTTTGGTTATTTAACAGTAACTGGAAAATAATCATCTCATTTTTGGTAAGCACCAATTCCCTGCCATCCCTGCTCAGTATCCCTTTGCTGAAATTTACCTGCGCCTCTCTATAATTTCCCAGATTGCCATTTCCGCCAGTTCTTTTTAGGATTGCTGCAATCCTCAGCAGTAAAATCGTGGGATGATAGGGCTTGGTAATATAATCATCCGCCCCATAACTCATGGAAAGCACCTCATCCACTTCCCCCGTTCTGCTGGTTACCATAATCACAGGAATCTCAGACTGCCTGCGTATCTCCCGAAGCAGCATCTCTCCATTTATCCCCGGAAGATTGATATCCAGAAGCAGTAAATCCGCCCCATATGCCAGTATATCCTGAGCCGGATGTTCAAACTTACGCAAATAATCCGCCTCATACCCCTCTTTCTCCAACAGTTCCACCAGCTCCTGACAAATACAAAGCTCATCCTCCACTATCAAAATCCTTTTCATAAAATCCTCCAAAGTATACTTTTACTGAAATTATACCATGATTGCTGACGCAATCACGGCAAGGTCATGCCCATTCGGGCGAGTATAATGTCTGACGACATTATACCATGTGCGCAGAAAAATCACCTTACAATTTTGTAATGTTGCACTTTCCCTTCTCCTTATTTTTTGCTAAAATAAAAAGAAATGATACGCTTATGCAACATTGATGCAAAGGAGGATTTACTTATGAATTATTCTATTGAGGGAGAACCGTTGCCCGTAGTCATCTGTAATCTTGAGGCGAATGAGACCATGATTACTGAGAGTGGCGCCATGTCCTGGATGTCACCCAACATGAAAATGGAGACTACTTCCGGCGGTGGAATCGGCAAGATGCTGGGACGTGCCTTTTCGGGAGAAAGTTTATTCTTAAACCGCTACACAGCCATGGGAGGTGTGGGCACTATCGCATTTGCATCCAGTTTTCCCGGCTCTATCCGGGCTTTTGAGATTTTACCCGGTGCGGACATTGTAGCACAGAAATCCGCGTTTCTGGCATCCAGTGCTTCTGTAGAATTGTCTACTTTCTTCCAGAAACGGGTAGCCAGCGGTTTCTTCGGCGGTGAAGGTTTTATTATGCAGAAATTGTCCGGAAACGGAATTGTATTTCTGGAATTTGACGGCTATGTAAAAGAATACGAACTGGGCGCAGGTCAGGAGATGGTGATTGATACCGGTTATCTGGCCGCCATGAGTTCCACCTGCTCCATTGATATCCGCACAGTACCCGGTGTGAAAAATATGTTATTCGGTGGTGAAGGTATTTTCAACACAGTAGTTACCGGTCCCGGAAAAATCTGGTTACAGAGTATGCCGGTAACCCAGCTTGCCGGAGCTATCCGTCCCTTTATTCCCACCGGCAAGTAAAAAACATGACAATCCGTAATCATACATAACAAAAAGGATTTATGACGCTCCTCTGCGGTTGTCATAAATCCTTTTTTGTTGATGCTGTTAATTAAATGTAATGCTATTGGCAATCGCCTCAAAAAGGGAATCTGCATCATCTGCAAATTCTTCAAAAACATCAAATGCTGTCAGGACGCCATCCTTTTCCACTGCGACAAAAGAATTTTTAAGAGTACCTCCCTCATTTTCTACCATTGCCACACACTTAACTGCCGGGAAGCCGTCAATTTCCAACTCAGTGACATCATATCCGCCCGCCCTGTCTGAATCAGCCAGTGTCTGCAGATTAAATTCCTCATCTGTCATGTAGGAATCAATATACATGAAAGACATATCCCAGGCATTATATTCCTCATACACGGAATATGCACCATACGCAATTTCTCCGTTTTCAGAAGTATCCTCAATCTGCCATATATAAGGAAGTGAAAAGCTCATTCCCAGCGTATCTATCATATACTGCTCCATCGCCGGAATAGGAACCTCCGGCTCCCAAGTCAGGGCTTCTTCCAGTTCCTGCTGTGTAATGGAGATATTAGACTCTGTGCCAGTGTCTGCCAGAATTTTCTGTGCAACCAGCCTTGTCAAAGGTGCCAGAACGGAAAAATGGTCCTCTCCATCCAGAATATAACAATGGATATTATCATTATTTTGGGAAGCGCGCTCAATCGTCTCTAAATTGGAAGCATTTCCATCGCTGCCTTCCATGAGAAAGGTGGGTGTCTTCACGCTGTCCAGCCAGTAAATAGGAGAACGCATCTTGTATTCATCCTTGTTATTTGTATCAAAGGTAAACTGACTGCTATTGTGATATTCTATCTTGTCTACCGCACCGAAGCCAAACACTGCCCTGAATTTATCCGTGTATTCTGCTGCAAGCAGAGCCCGTGTACCACCGGTACTATGTCCTCCCAGATAAATACGGTCCGGGTCCACATATGGAAGGGAAGCTGCATATTCATACGCAGACACAATATCATCCACTTCCCCGAAAAGTGTCTCATAATACCCGGGGTTCCCGTTACCGCCTCTGAAAGAGGGATACATAGTCAGTACCCCCGCCTGCCAGAATGCAGAACCTGTCTGGTCATTATCCCACTCAGGATAAACCCATGGAAAATCATCAATACCATTTCCCCAGCCGCCTACAATCCAGATAATCATTGGATGCTTCTGACCGTCACCGGGGTCACTGGATACATATGCCGCCAAATCTCCCACCTTGGAGGGATACTGCACTAAGTCAAGCACCCCTTCCGGCGGTTCCGGTATCGAATCACTGTCACTGTCTTTGCTTGCAAGTGTGGTCTGAAAAGCATCATGCGCTTCCGCAAAATTCTCTGTCTGGTACTCTTTTCCCCCTACTTTCACCACACCTCGCGCCACAGAGCAGGATGTCATAAAACACATCGCCACTGCCAGCATCACTATAAATACATTTCTTTTTATCCTATTCTTCATAAAATTGGCTTCTCCTTCCATCAATTCTTACAGAATGTTATTATCTACAATCGGCATTCTGCTCAGAGTGCCTTTCCCAAAACATCTAAACATTTACATTCTGAAGAACTTCATTTCCTCATTCAATGATGTAGAAATATCCTTCAGCTTTGCTGCTTCTTCCGTCAACAGGCTGATGGTGGCATTCAGCTCCTGCATGGAAGCTGTCGTCTCTTCCGCCGAAGCTGCATTCTCTTCCGAAATGGCAGACAGATTGGAAATAACGTCAATAATGGAAGCTCTCGCACTGTTGCAGGAGTCCGCACATACGCGAATCTGTCTGGTTCCTTCCCTGGAAACATCAATTCCGGTACTTACCTCGTTAAACTTCTCCTTTGTATCGTTCAGCTTGTCCTGCTGCTCACGCACTAAGACTTCTGCTTCTCTCATCTCATCCATAGTCTTCTGGGACTCGCTGACTAAATTACCGATAATCTGCTGAATTTCCGTGGCAGCATCATTGGACTGCACTGCCAGCTTCTGAATCTCGGTAGCAACCACTGCAAATCCCCTTCCGGATTCTCCCGCCCTGGCAGACTCAATAGAAGCATTCAGAGACAACAGATTAGTCTCGGATGCAATAGAGGTAATCAGTTCTGTTGCCAGGCTAATCTTCCTGATGGCTTCATCGGTGAGACGAATCTGGTTGCTTATATTTCCGATT
Source organism: uncultured Acetatifactor sp. (assembly GCA_964604575.1). Lineage (GTDB taxonomy): Bacteria > Bacillota > Clostridia > Lachnospirales > Lachnospiraceae > Acetatifactor. The sequence goes on along the minus strand of CAZRZM010000090.1, from coordinate 4,265 downwards.
GCACTTGTAGTCCGTTCGTTGGAAGCGTTCAGTTTCGCCATGGTTTCCGTAGATGCGTTTCCTGCCTCACCCATAGTATTGGATGCCTCTGTCAAATCGTTTACATTTTCTACAATTTCTTCAATCAGCTCTCCCATGGCGCCAATTTCACTGGAAGCATTTTGAATCTCCTCTGCCTGGGATACGGCGCCCTTGGAAATCTCCTCTATGGCACGGCTGACATCATCGGTAGTTGTGCTGCACTGCCTCGCCATGCTATCCAGTCCATTTCCCGCCTCAAACAGAGTATTCGCAGATTTTTGCAGGCTGCTTACAATCTCATTTAACTTATCCTTCAACGCCTTGACCGCTCTTGCCATGTCTCCGATTTCATCGCCTCGCGACAAAATCCGCTGGTCCACCCTGGCACTCAAATCACCGGATGCCAGAACCTCCACAACATCCTTTCCTTTCACAATGGCCTTTGTCATACTGTTCGAAATGAGTATTCCCAGCGCACACGCTACAACCAGCATTACTATACTGATAATGATAAAGCTGTTCACCTTTGAACTGATAAACGCATTGACCTCTGTCAGAGGTTCGCCCGCAAACACAACACCGATAACTTTACCGGACGCATCCTCCAAAGGAATATAAACAGCTACATAGTCCAGACCGTTGATGACAATATCTGTAGTCTGATAGGTTTCACCTTTCTGTACCTCTGTCCAGACCTCATCAGAAATGTCTGTTCCCAGAATACGTTCACCGGAAGAGGCATCCCTGAGGGAGGTTAATCTTCTTGTTTTGCCATAGCAGACTGTCACATCCGCATTGGTAGCACTTACAAAGCTGTCAATTTCATCCATCTGGGCACTGAGATTCTCCTCGCCTTTCCAAAGCTCCAGATTTTCATCCAGAAGCCAGTCCCCGTCCATATTACTATAGGAACCCTTCAAGGAATGCGCCAGCAGATTCAGACCTCCCAGAGCCTCTGTCTTCAGTCCGCTTGTCAATATATATTTTGCATAAAACATCAACACCAGCGCAATCATCAGGGCCGGTATAATCATCATGATAATCAGTTTTGCCCTGACGCTTAATCTTCTTTTTTTCTCCATTTTCATCTTCCCCTTCTCCTTTGCCGTTATTTTTTTGCTATGTACAGACATTTAGGTATATTCTATCACTTTTTTCCTCAAAAGGCAATTTTTAGTTAGGAAAAGGGAGTTATAAGTCCCTTTTATTGTACATTAAGATTGTTAGACTTCTACTATCAAATAGCACTGCACCTATGAAAGGAGTTTATTTTATGAAAGGATATGTAATTGATACCGGTTATATGGGATATGTGGATGGCGAGTATATGTTATTCGCAGACGAGGAAGACTACCGCGAGTACTTATATGACAGAGATTAAACCAAATAATCAGGCTGCAATAAGATTATCTCGCCGTCGGCGTCCAGATATTATTATACCCATTCGTCATTGCCCACATATAGATATTTTTCAAATTCTGGCTCTGGTAATTGATGAACAGGCTGGTATATTTTTTTAGTCTGGCGGCGGCATTGCGTTCCATAATTTTATCCACATATATCATTTCCGGCAGCTTATCACGCTTAGACTCATTGCATCTGGGACAGGCAAGCACAAAATTCCACAATTGGTCGTCCCTGATAAAGGACCACGGAATAAAATGGTCCACATGGACAGCATCACCCTTTAAGGGTTTTCCACAATAAAAGCAGTTTTTACTCTCAAATTCTTCAAACAGAATACGGCGGTATACAGAGAGATTGTTTCTCTGTGTACTGTTTTCAATCTTGGTGAGCAGATGGTCCAGCACCGCATCGTCATTGACTTTCTCCATATATTTTGCCCATTCATAATAATTGACTTTTTCCACTGCAAGCTTGTGTTTACATAAAAATTCATACATGTAAGGACTGATTTTCAGCCATTCCCCCTGCCTGGAAAAAGAGTAGAACAGCCCTTTCATATCATTATATAAAGCGCCTACTACATTGCCCTTGCATCTTCTCTTTACATTGGTACAGATATAGATTTTTACCTCATTGGTGAGACTTTCAAAAGGTATCCCGCCCACAATGCAGTACTTTTGTACTGCAGTATGTAATACGTTTTCCAGTGCAGTCGCCGTCTTGCCTTTTGAGAGAGGCTGCTGCCTGATTCCATATTTCAGGACAAGATTCCAGTAGCTCTCCGCAAATTTTGCAAAAAGCTGGTCGAAGGTGAGGACAAGGTTCTCGTCCACATTGTACAGATTGTCTATGACAGCTTTTAAAAAGCCGAATTTATAGCTCGTGGCATTTCTCGACTGACCGGAAAAAAAGAAACTGAACGCAGACCAGAGTTCATCTTCCGACACTGCTCTGTCCACATATTGTCCTTCTTTTAAATCGTACCCTGCCGCCATATCCGAAGTTCCTTTCTTAACCATCCGGTGTGCCTGATGGTTATATCTCTTTTGTGGCTATATATCTCTTAAGTAGCTTTAAATCTCTTCTGTCTCTTTTCTCTCATGTAAAATCGTACTTACTCCCTGTTTCACGGTTGCGGTACTCGTGCTTTTCGTAATATCCAATCAGAGTACCGTCCTGTTCCCGGAGCGCCACCATGTACACATCCTTATTCTGTTTTTCATTATAAAAGGTGTAGATACGGTTATTATCCCTGCTTTTTTTAAACCATTCCACTACCTTGCAAATCATTTCCCGGGACTTTTCATTATGGCAGGCAAGCAGACTTCTTCCTACAAGAGCTGCGCCACCCCACTTCTCATAATTGGCCGCCGCTGCGGGATTCATATAAATAACCTCATGCTCCAGATTACAGAGCACAACTGCCGAGTGGTCTTCCTCCACCATACTTAGTAAAAAAGGATATAACGCTACGTTTTCCATATATTCCCTCCACTTTCTTCCTATAATACTTCCTATTCTTTTGTCGCCTGCCAAACATCCCCTAAACCACAGAAAAATCGCACAGACATCTGTTTATAACTAAAAGTATAATGAAGTTTATAGGTTTTCGCAAGCAGATTACAGATGTGTCCTTGTTATTAATTTCATAATATAGTACAATGGGAAACAGCAATCTGGAATTACGGGAAAAACGAGGTTTCTTATGCAGATATATCTGGCACCCATGGAGGGAATTACCACATTTGTATATCGTAATGCCTTCGCCCATTATTATGGTGGGATTGACAAATATTTTACTCCTTTTCTGTCCAACAGAAATCTGAATTACAAAGAGAGAAATGATGTCTGCCCCGAACACAATAAGGGGCTTTATGTAGTTCCCCAGATTTTAACCAATCAGGCAGAGGTTTTTCTGGAGATTGCCGCACAGCTTGCGGATTATGGATACCAGGAGGTAAACTTAAATCTGGGTTGTCCCTCCGGTACGGTTGTCACCAAAAACCGGGGCGCCGGATTCTTAAGAACACCCGGACTTTTGAACGCTTTTTTAGAGGAAGTCTTTGAAAAATGCTCTTTGGAGATTTCCATTAAAACAAGAATTGGCATGGAATCTGTGGAGGAATGGGAAAACCTGCTTACCATCTATGGGAGATATCCCTTGAAAGAATTGATTATTCATCCCAGATTGCAGAAGGAATTTTATAATGGACATCCCCATGTGGAAGCCTTTGAAAAAGCGCAGACTTCCACAAATTATCCGCTGTGTTACAATGGAGATATTATTTCCCAAAATTCTCTGGATGCCGTTACCGGGCAGCTTGCTCCCATAGAAACGATTATGCTGGGGCGGGGTGTTCTCGCCAATCCACAGTTACCCCTGCTTTTAAAGGAACGTCCTTCGGAAACAGTGTCCACCATACACACCGCACCAACTGCCGAAGGCTTGAAAACATTTCAGGCTTTCCATGATGAACTTCTGGCAGGTTACATGGAACTTATGTCCGGCGGACAGCCGGTTTTATTCCGCATGAAAGAATTATGGACTTATATGCGACAGTATATCGGGCTGACGGACAAACAAATGAAGCAGCTTCGGAAAGCAAAAACCATAAGTGCGTATCACGATATAGTTAACCACTGTATGAATGCTGTTTTGTCGGAACTGTTGTAGCCTGCACCGAATTCCCCACAGCAATCTTCCATGCCCAGTTGGAATCCTTTCTGTTTGGACAAGAGGTTGTAAATCATAAATTTAATACTTTATGAAAGTTAAACCGAATAAAATTTTTGATTCTTGCTTCGCGGCTTATCCGGTATTGTCATTGCAATTTTCC
>CAZRZM010000089.1:0-12799 GCA_964604575.1 uncultured Acetatifactor sp. | reverse complement strand
GGTACTGCACGCAGTATGGGTATTGTTGTAGAAGACTAAGAAGATTAACAGAGATTGGGAGACAGTTTCACAGGCTGTCGCTGGAACCTAGGAGGTAAAATAATGAAACATGGTAAGAAATATACAGAGGCTGCAAAGCTTGTAGACCGTACGGTTGCTTATGAGCCTAACGAAGCGATTGCACTTGTAAAGAAGGCTGCAACTGCAAAATTCGATGAAACAATTGAAGTACACATCAGAACCGGTTGTGACGGACGTCACGCTGAGCAGCAGATTCGTGGTGCAGTTGTACTGCCTAACGGAACCGGTAAGACTGTAAAGGTTCTGGTATTTGCAAAAGGTGACAAGGTAAATGAGGCTGAGGCTGCAGGCGCTGATTATGTAGGCGGCGATGAGCTGATTCCGAAGATTCAGAATGATGGATGGCTTGATTTTGACGTAGTAGTAGCAACTCCTGATATGATGGGTGTTGTTGGTCGTCTTGGTAAGGTATTGGGACCGAAAGGATTAATGCCCAACCCCAAGGCAGGTACTGTAACAATGGATGTTGCAAAGGCTGTTGCTGATATCAAGGCTGGTAAAATCGAATACAGACTTGACAAGACCAATATTGTACATGTTCCTGTAGGCAAGGTATCTTTCACTGAGGAAGCTTTGGCTGAGAACTTCAATGCGCTGATGGAAGCTATTGTTAAGGCAAAACCCAGTGCGCTTAAGGGTCAGTATTTAAGAAGCATTACTTTAACCAGCACCATGGGACCTGGTGTCAAAGTGAATGTTGCAAAATTTTCATAAAAATCTAATTTCTAAAGCCTCTCTGCTTTTGGCAGGGAGGTTTTGTTTGGAAAAAACAGCAATGAATATGAAAAATATGATTCCGTTTTATCAACAATATAAAAATAAAATATGGACGATTCTGGGAATGCTGGCAGTGAGTATGATTGTACTGCCCTACCTGATACTTGGTAAAGGAAGCTACGTTCAGGTGCATGACCAGATGGATGGAGAGATTCTCAATTATATTTACCGGGCAAAATATTTGTTCCGGGGAAATGTGATACCTGAGTTTATGAATGGAATGTCCAAAGCATCCATGATACCGCCTGCACCCTTTGGTGTTCTTCTGTATGCTGTGCTGCCGCCTTTTGCGGCATATGTGGTAATGCAGTGGCTGGTAGTGCTTGTGGGATTTTGGGGAATGCGTGGACTTTGCAAATATATGGGAGTGAGAGAAGAACTTGCTTCATTGACGGCGATTTTGTTTGCATTCATTCCCTTTTACCCCACATATGGTTTGTCGGCACTGGGGCAGCCGCTTCTTGTCTGGTGTTATCTGCGGCTGCTTAAGGGAGAAAAGAAAGTGTTGTCTATTCTGGGGATTCTGCTCTATACCGGATTTTCTTCCCTGACGCTGGTCGGGTTTGTATGGATTTTACTGGGAGGTGCGGTGACGTTTTGCCTTCTGATACAAAGGAAGAAAGAAATGGCAGGGCGCAGTCTGGCAGCGCTGACAGGGCTGACAGGGCTGTATGCGGTGACAAATCTGGAACTGGTGCGCTCCTTGTCCGGAGAGGGATTTACCACCCATAGACAGGAGATGGCGCTGCATCCCACAGAAGATTTATTGCAGAAATTCGGAGAACTGCTGTTTCAGGGTGCCGCCTATCATCCGGTGTATTCGGTGGCAGTTATGGCTGCTCTTGCAGGAAGTCTTTTTTATCTGCTTCTGCATCGAAAAAAAAGAGTATCTGCAAAATCAGAAGTGCAGCAGAAAATGACCGGACATATGGCAGTGCTGGCAGTTTTTATCATTGTCTGCATTGTTCTGGCACTTTTGTGGAACAGTACATGGATTGTGGAACTGAGAATTGCTGTTGGAGGGATTGTGACTTATTTTCAGGCGGACCGAATCAGTTGGCTTCTGCCAATGCTGTGGATGCTGCTGCTTGCCTGCGTGGGAGAATTTTTCTGCTGTGCGGCAGCAGAACATGCTAAAAGGATGGATATCTCCGGTATTGGTACTGTTGGTATATGGCGGTATGTCCTGCCTGCAATAGTGGGAATTGTGTTTCTGCTGGAGGGAGCGCAGATTTTCCGGGACAGCACACTGAATAAAAATATGCGCCTGCTGTTACAGCCCGGTTATGAGCAGATTACCTGGGAGAGCCTTTATATGGAAAAGGTTTTTGCACAGATTGATGAAGTGATTGGTGAAGAGAAAGAGCGCGTGTGTGTGGTGAGCCTGGGGATTTATCCGTCGGTGGCGCTTTATAACGGATACACCTGCGCAGATGGCTATTCCAACAATTACAGTCTGGATTACAAACATGCTTTCCGCAGGATAATGGCGGAAGAACTGGAAAAGAATCAGGAAAATAGAAAGTATTTTGATGATTGGGGTAATCGTCTGTATCTTGTCAGTGCGGAGTATGGGTTTAACTGTCTGATAGGCAAGGGACAGAGTGCAGGTTTTGCAGAACCTGCATATGATGTGCAGGCTATGAAGGCGTTGAACATCGGTTATATTCTGGCGGCTGCGCCCATAGGAAATGCCGGGGAGCTGGGACTTGTGCAGGTGGGGGAGGAACCTTTTTCTGACGAAACCAGCTATTATGAAGTGTGGGTGTACCGTCTGCCCGAATGACGAAAGGACAAGAAATGAGAAAATGCTTGACAGCCGGCTGCAGATATGCTAATCTATCTAAGGTTAGAAAACTGTGCCGAAGACAGTAGGTCCCGGAAGCCTGTATGCGGATTTAAGAATCAGGAGTGACGGGGTAAGTGACTGATACGCCTACCGAGGAGAGCGAGTATTGAAATTGTGCGCCTTCCTGCTTCCCGCAGGGAGGTTTTTTTGATAAACTCCTTTCGGCAGCAAAATCTATAAGGAGGTAAAGAAATGGCAAAGATTGAATTAAAACAGCCCATCGTGGAAGAGATTTCTGCTGGTATTAAGGATGCACAGTCCGTAGTATTAGTTGATTATCGTGGACTTACCGTAGAACAGGATACCCAGCTCCGTAAAACTTTGCGTGAAGCCGGTGTCACCTACAAGGTATACAAGAACACCATGATGAACTTCGCATTCAAGGGAACTGACTATGAAGCACTGGCACCTTATCTTGAGGGACCCAGCGCAATGGCTTTTTCTACAGAAGATGCAACCGCACCTGCAAGAATACTGGCTGAGTTCGCCAAAAAGGCTGACAAGCTTGAAATGAAAGCCGGTGTTGTGGAAGGCACTTTATATGACGCTAAGGGAATGGCAACTATCGCAAGTATTCCTTCCAGAGAAGTGCTTATTTCCAGACTGCTGGGAAGCCTGCAGAGCCCCATCACCAATTTCGCCCGTGTTATGAACCAGTTGGCAGAAAAAGGCGGCGCATCTGCATGTGAGGCACCTGCTGCATCTGAGGAAGTGGCAGAGACAGCAGAAGCTCCCGCAGAGGAAGCGGCAGAAGCACCTGCGGCAGAATAAGGTAATACATTGACAAAACGAAACAATTAATCATGAAAAATGGAGGATATTAAAATGGCTAAATTAACAGCTCAGGAACTTATTGATGCTATCAAAGAGTTAACCGTATTGGAATTAAATGACCTTGTAAAAGCTTGTGAAGAAGAGTTCGGCGTATCTGCAGCAGCAGGCGTTGTAGTTGCAGCAGCAGGTCCTGCAGCAGAAGCAGCAGAGGAGAAGACTGAGTTCGACGTTGAGTTGACTGAGGTTGGCGCTGAGAAAGTTAAAGTTATCAAGGTGGTTCGTGAAGTGACCGGTCTTGGTCTGAAAGAAGCTAAGGATGCTGTAGACGGTGCTCCTAAGGTTCTCAAAGAGGCAGTTTCCAAAGAAGAGGCTGAGGAAATTAAGAAGAAACTTGAGGAAGTTGGCGCTAAGGCTACCCTTAAATAATGGAAATTGTCTATTGATGATAAAAGCGACCGGAGTCTGTAGAAGGCAGATTCCGGTTTTTTGCGCAAAGGGAAAGAGGACTGGGAACGGTGAAACTGGAGAAAAGGGAGCCATATAATGAAAGAAAATTTATATGTGGTCGTCTTAATAGCACATAATCAAATGGAACTGGTAAAACAGCAGGTCAAAATACATTCGCTTTTTGCGTCGGAAAACGGCAGTATTGTCATAGTAGATAATTACTCCGATGATGGACTGGGTGAGTGGCTGAAACAACAGAAAGATTTGGATTACATAATCTGTGATGAAGGACTGGAAACATACTCTGTAATTTTAAATACGGTGATACAGGAGTTTGTAAAAGAGGAAGATGTGCTTTTGCTTTCGCCCCGGTATTTACTCCTGCCCGGGTGCGTTGAGAATTTGTATAAGGAGCTACATGGAAACACGGATGTGGGAGCGGTCTGTGCCAATGCCATTTCCCATGGTTCACAGCTGGGGAAAGATTTTGGGAATGCTGTTGCTTATGCGCAGGAGCACCGGAACAAAGAAGGGACAAAACAGATAATGTGTCTGGAGGAAGGCGCTGTCATGTTCCGCAATGACCTGCTTGGGGGAAATAAATGCTTTGATGAACAGCTGAGGCTGCCCCGCAATATACTGCGTGATTTTGTTTTTGACAGAATATGCGCCGGCTGGAAGATGCTTTCGATAGAAAATGCGTATATATATGAAATGCCGCTGGTGGCAGAGAATGTATATGTGAGATTTTTTGGAGAGACAGCGGACAGAAAGAGATTAAAAGAAAAATGGAGCATGAATTACTTTAATGACAGACCGAATGTGAATCTGCTGTCGCAGATAGAACGTGGAAAAGAAGAGGAATTTTCAGTGCTGGAAATAGGTTGTGACTGTGGGGCGAATTTACTGTATTTGCGGAATTTGTATCAGAATGTTCGGCTGTATGGGGTGGAAATCAATCCCATGGCGGCGAATATTACTTCCCATATCGCCAAAGTGCAGGTGACTGATATTGAGAAGGAATTTTGGCAGTTTGACGGAGTACAATTTGATTATGTTATCTTTGGAGATGTTTTGGAACATCTTCGGAATCCGGGAGCAGTTCTTGGGTATTGCAGGGAAAATTTGAAGAAGGGTGGCAGAATATTGGCTTCCATTCCTAATCTTATGCACTATTCTGTGTTGTACCAGCTGATTAATGGTGACTTTACTTATGCTGATATGGGTTTATTGGACAGAACGCATATTCATTTTTTTACGTATAATGAAATAGTGCGTTTGTTTGAAGGGGAGAATTATACCATTGAAGATATAAAACCTGTCGGCACCGGAGAACTCACACAGACGGAGAAGGATTTTGTGGGAGAATTAATGAAAATTTCCCATCGTGCGCAGCAGTTCATGTTTTTGACCTTTCAATATATTGTTTCCGCAGGGCTGAAATGAGATGGACCGGAATCTGTATGGATCAGATTCTGGTTTTTTCATGAGAAAAACGTTTTTGTGAAATATGCACATAAATAAAGTGAAACAGAGGGGGAAAACAGGACAAAAGTACTTGAAAATTCACTGGAATTGACCTATAATTAATTATACTTTAGTTGCTGTTAACCTAAACGACGAAATTTTATGTGAGGTAAAAAAGGTGAGGAAATTAAAAGCATTATTAGGATTTGGTTTATGTATGGTACTGCTTCTGGGAGGTGTTATCCCTAATTTAAGTGTTGTACATGCGGACGAAGCAGATTTGCAGACTGACGAGAAACAGCTCAACTTAAGGGTGGTAGACGATAAGGCACATGTGGTTATCGAGCGGGTGGAGGCGGATGGAAATGGCAATAAGACACCCCTCTATACGGGACTGAATAAGGAAAATTTGCCCCAAAATGCAGTGATTCGGATTGTTTTGCCGGAAAATGTGAATGGCAAATACAAGGTTTCCGGAGTGGATGTAGTGCGTAATGGAATAATAGAGGAAACCCATACCTTTAATGAATTGTCTGATGAACAGGAACTGCGGGTTTATGATGGAAGTACAGTCAGCATAGTTTATGAGCCAACGCATGACGACTTCTACCCTTTTGATGTAACTTATTATGACTACGATTATTCCTGCTCCAGTGGTGACGGTATTAATGCTGAACGCAATTATCCAGCAAGCAAGGAGTCACAGCGTATCCAGATGGGGGTCAGGGATAATTATCATAGTGGTATGAAGAATGAAGCTGGGCATGACTTTGGTTCTACTTTGGGTGCTACCGAGTATGTAGTGGATGTGACTTTAACACGTCCGGATAGCGCCACCGCAGTGGCGGGAGCAAACAAGAATCATGGTGTGGAAGACGGTACTGGTGCTCATGGTATTAATATGACTGCCAGCGGTGGAGGAGAGCATGAGTTCTGGCCCATTGTAACCAATCTTGTAACTGGTCTTGATGAAAACGGCAACCCTGTCTGGGGAAAAAATGCTGCTGGAGAGCAACTGGTGGATCCCGGCTTTTTCACCAATGAAGAGAAACTGGGAAAACATATTTATACATCAGCCGACTGGGCAAATGGTGCATCTCTGGATTATGAGCGGGATGGATATCATTATGTATTGAAACGTGCCAACACCAATGGTATATATACTAATGTAAGGGTGATTAATGGTGACAGCGAAGTCAGTAATCCCCGCTTTTTCCCCATGGATCATCTGGTGGGCGATGAACAGAAATTTGTTGACCCCTGGCATGGTTTGCCGGCAGAGATAGAAGATTATGAGCCGCATAACTGGTATTTTGCGATTCGCCAGGAGTTTGATTTCGTTGTTGGGCAGTATGATGGCCCCTTGGAATATACCTTTGCAGGTGATGATGATGTTTGGGTATTTCTGGATAACAAACTGGTTCTGGATTTGGGTGGTCTGCATTGTGTTTATCCTACTGCTTATATAGGTGATGAACATGATGAAAAAGAAACCCTTTGGCCGAATAAAGTAAATATCAGGGACATTATTGACCCGAAGGATGGTACGGACGACTGGCGTAAAACAAAGCATAAGATTACAGTTCTCTATATGGAGCGTGGGGGATACGATTCCAACTGTTATATGGAGTTTACGCTCCCCATGATGGAAGTTCCTCCACTGGATGCGGTAATTGATATCCCTGCAGAGATAGAGATTAAGGGGAAAGATACCGCAGAGAGGGATGGCAATTTTCCTGATAAAAAGACTGTAACGGTAAAGCTGATTAGAACATCTGGCGGTAAGTCTACAGTGGTTGAGAAGAAAGAAATTCCCTGGGAGGATAGCTCGAAAGTAATATTTTCCGAGAAACCACTGGAAGATGGAGTGGAATATACAGTTGAAGCGGAAACATTTCTGGATTTCAAGGGACCTGAAATTGGCGGTGATATTTCAAATGGATATACCCTTACTTATGAGTACCAGCCGGAAACCAGGGATATTAATATCAAAAAGGTATGGGAGGCTTCTGTTGTTGCAGCAGGTAAGGATACGGACTCCATTCAGGTAAAGGTGTTGGCTGATGGTAAGCAATATGGAGAGCTGGTTACACTGGACGAAGCACATAACTGGGAGACAAAGGTGTCCGGTCTGCAGGTGAGAAAAGAGAAGCAGGAAATCCGATATACCATAGAAGAGGTGAATGTACCCGAAGGTATTTCTCCGGCGGTAACCGGAGATATGGAAAATGGTTATGTTATTACCAATAATATGCTGAATAAGATAACCTATACCTTTGTCAGGAAGTCGTCGGATATGCCTGATTTACCGGCAGGTGTATTAAATCAGTGTCCTCCTGAAGATGAGGCGCTGGGAGGAACCAAAGTACAGCCGGTACAGCCTGGCAGGACGACAGTAGAAGCTGCTGACGGAACATGGACTTTTGAAGGTTATGATAAGGACGAAGCGGTTGTTGCCGGTCCTGTGAATTTTGAAGGAACATGGTCATTTAAAGCGAAGCCTTCCGTAAATGTAATCTATGAGTTTGTCAGTGGCACACCGGGCATGGAAGTGCCGGATTCCGTAAAGGAGTATGAATGGGATGATACTACTGCCATGGAAGGGGAAACGGTATCGGCTGATACTCCTGATGTTACATCCATAGATGCAGGAGGCGGATTCTGGGAGTTCCAAGGCTGGGATAGGACAGAGACTGTGGTAACAGACCAGGATGTACGTTTTGAAGGCACATGGACTTATAGAGATAAGATTCCTTACAATGTAACACATCGTTTTGTAAGCGAAGACGGGTCGGGACTGCCTCAGGAAGTGATTGCTCTGACACCGCAGACACCTGCGACTGCACTGGAGAAAGATGTTATATCTCCTACAGAACCAGCCCAGACTGTTTATAATATTATGAGTGAGGATGGAGAGTACATTGCAGGATATTGGACGTTAAGAGGCTGGAATAAGGCAAATGTTACTGTCACAGAAGATGTGGAATTTGTCGGGACATGGGTTTATGTAAATAACCCTACCCATGCGGTGAAATATGAATTTCGCAGCGTTACAGATGAACGTCCCGATTTACCTGGGGAAGTAATGAATGTAAAACCGTATGACACGCGTGAGGAACATGGAGAAACCATACAGCCGGATGTACCGTCGCAGGCGGCAGTAGAAGTTGATGATGGAGTGTGGAGGTTTGATGGGTATGATGAAGAGAATGCTGTGGTTGACGAAGATGTAACCTTCCATGGCAAATGGCATTTTGAACCCAAACCGGAATATGATGTGACCTACACCTATGTAAGTGGAACAGCAGGAAAAGATTTGCCGGATGAGATAGAGAGTTTTGCTCCGCAGGCGATGAAAGCAATGGAAGGAACGAGTGTACGAGCTGAGATGCCTTCCCGGACAACATATGAAGTTCCTGAGGGTGTATGGAGTTTTGTCAAATATGACAGAACTCGCGTAACTGTTAATGGAAATGTTAGTTTTAATGGAACATGGGTTTTTGAAGAGAAACGCATGTATGATGTGACCTACACCTATGTGAGTGGTACGGCAGGTAAAGCAGTACCTGCTGAGGTGAAAGCATTGGAGCCGGAGACCACCAAGAAAGTTGAGGGAAGTGTGGTGAATCCCACAGCTCCTTCCCAGACAACGGTGAAGACTGGTGACGGAACATGGACTTTTGTTTCCTATGACAAATCCAGTGCGACTGTAAATAGTAATGTGAATTTTGTGGGTACATGGACTTTTGAAGCGAAGCAGGAATACAATGTGACACATATTTTTGTAAGTGGAACTGACGGAAAAGACATACCTGCCGAGGTGGCAGCTCTGATTCCTGCAGTGACCAGGGCTTTGGAGGATGCAGTGGTAGAACCGGTACAGCCTGCCCGCACTACAGTAGAGATTGACGGCGGAGTATGGACATTTAGAGGATACGATAAAGAAAATGCTACGGTAAATGGTGATGTGGAATTTGAGGGAACCTGGATTTTTGTGCAGATGAGGAATGTCACCTATGAGTTTATAAGCGGTACTGCCGGAAGGGATTTGCCCCCTGGCGTATTGGATTATCTGCCCGGACTTACCACTGCACCGGATGGAAGTACTGTAACTGCACAGACACCGGCAGTAACCAGAGTGGAGACGCCGGACGGTTACTGGGATTTTGTGGGGTATGACAGGAGCAGTGTGGAGATAACGACAAATGTTAAATTTACAGGAACCTGGAGATATACAGCAAAACCTACTTATAAAGTAGCCTACAGTTTTGTGAGCGGTACAGAAGGCAGGGCACTGCCGGGGGAGGTTCTGGATGTTATTCCCAGAACAGTGGAAGGACTGAAAAACAACACTGTGGTTAAACCCGCACAGCCCCGCAGTTCCTCTGTTTCCGTTTCCGGTGGTATCTGGAAGTTTGTGGGCTGGGACAAAGCTTCACTTACCGTTAACGGCAGAGATACTACATTTGTAGGAACCTGGACATATACAGCAAACACTACTACAAACAACAATAATAATAACACTAACAACAGCAATAACAATAATAACAATAATAAACCCACCAATACAGCCAATCCGGTTTCCCCTAAGACCGGAGAAGGAACAATGGCAGGCACTTATGCCGCCGCAACCCTCGCCATGGTGGCAGGCGCTCTGGTATACAATAAAAAGAAAGAGCACGAAGCAGAATAGTGTTATGCAAACAAATATAATGTACAGACTCTAAAATATAGACCACCCCGGAATATGCCCAGGGTGGTCTACTGTTACTCTGCCACTGCATATTACAGCCGGGAACCCCCTGCCGTCTCTCGGCGTCACTTGCACATATTTTCTCCATTTCCCATTTTTTCTGCGGGTAGAAGTAATTTCTGCGGGCAGAAGTAATTTCTGCTTGACCCCTTTTCCATTTTGTGCTAATATGGATGGTGCACTATTGTGCTGTGCTATGCACATTTTTGCGTGAATATGCTTTTGACAAGGCAGGAAATCAGAAAGAACGGGGTGAAATGTCAATGGAAAAAAACAGAATACGTCCGATTACCGGTACCAAGGTTATGCGTATGAGTTATTCAAGACAAAAAGAGGTTTTAGAGATGCCCAATCTGATTGAAGTCCAGAAGGATTCCTATCAGTGGTTTTTAGACGAAGGCTTGAAAGAGGTCTTCGATGATATCTCTCCTATCGCGGATTACAGCGGTTCCCTCAGTCTTGAGTTCGTAGACTTTGAATTGTGCAGGGATGACGTAAAATATTCTATTGAAGAGTGTAAGGAGAGAGATGCTACTTTTGCCGCTCCCTTGAAAGTAAAAGTACGTCTATACAATAAAGAGAAGGAAGAAATCAGTGAGCATGAAATATTTATGGGAGATTTGCCGCTGATGACAGAAACAGGTACTTTTGTAATCAACGGTGCCGAGCGTGTTATCGTAAGCCAGTTGGTACGTTCTCCCGGAATCTATTATGCAATCGGTCATGATAAGATTGGTAAGAGATTATTTTCCTGTACAGTGATTCCTAACCGTGGTGCATGGCTGGAATATGAGACGGATTCCAATGATGTCTTTTATGTGCGTGTGGACAGAACACGTAAAGTTCCCATTACTGTGCTGATTCGTGCACTGGGTATTGGAACCAATGAGGAAATCCGCGAAGTATTTGGCGATGAGCCTAAGATTGAAGCTAGTTTTGCAAAAGACACTGCTGAGAACTATCAGGAGGGTCTGTTAGAGCTATACAAAAAGATTCGTCCCGGCGAGCCTTTGAGTGTAGAGAGTGCAGAAAGCTTGATTAATGCTATGTTTTTTGACCCCCGAAGATATGACCTGGCAAAAGTAGGCAGATATAAATTTAATAAAAAACTGGCGTTCAGGAACAGAATCAGACACCAGATTCTGGCGGCTGATGTAGTAGACCCCACTACCGGAGAAGTGCTGGCAAGTGCAGGTGACAAGGTGAGTGCCGAACTGGCAGAAGAGATTCAGAATGCGGCAGTACCTTTTGTATATATCCAGACAGAGGAGAGAAATGTTAAGGTTCTTTCCAATATGATGGTGGATATTACTCATTTTGTGGACTGCAATCCCAAAGATTTCGGTATCCACGAAAAAGTATATTATCCTGTGCTGTCACAGATTATTGAGGAGTTTGGAGAGAATCCTGAGAAGCTGGCAGAGGCTATCAAAAAGAATGTACATGAGCTTGTTCCCAAGCATATCACCAAGGAAGATATTTTTGCTTCCATTAACTATAATATGCACTTAGAGTATGAGTTGGGCAATGATGATGATATCGACCATCTGGGTAACAGACGTATCCGTGCGGTAGGAGAGCTGCTTCAGAACCAGTACCGTATTGGTCTGTCCAGAATGGAAAGAGTAGTGCGCGAGCGTATGACTACTCATGACGCAGAGGATATTTCTCCCCAGTCACTGATTAATATTAAACCTGTGACGGCGGCTGTGAAGGAATTTTTTGGTTCTTCCCAGCTGTCCCAGTTTATGGACCAGAACAATCCTTTAGGTGAGCTGACCCACAAGAGACGTCTGTCTGCACTGGGTCCCGGCGGTTTGTCCAGAGACCGTGCCGGATTTGAGGTCCGGGATGTACACTATTCCCACTATGGTAGAATGTGTCCTATTGAAACACCGGAAGGTCCCAACATTGGTTTGATTAACTCCCTTGCAAGCTATGCAAGAATTAATGAATATGGTTTTGTGGAAGCGCCTTACCGCAAGATTGACAAATCAGATGCGGAGAATCCGCGTGTAACGGATGAAGTTGTATATATGACGGCGGATGAAGAGGATAACTATCATGTTGCCCAGGCAAATGAGGCGCTGGATGAAAACGGACATTTTGTGCGGAAAACAGTATCCGGACGTTATCGTGAGGAGACCCAGGAGTATCCCAAGGCAATGTTTGATTATATGGATGTATCTCCCCGAATGGTATTCTCTGTGGCTACCGCTCTGATTCCGTTTTTGGAGAATGACGATGCGAACCGTGCGCTGATGGGTTCTAACATGCAGCGTCAGGCAGTGCCGCTGCTTACCACAGAAGCGCCTGTAGTAGGTACGGGTATGGAGCCTAAGGCTGCCGTTGACTCCGGTGTCTGTGTGGTTGCCAGGAAAGCAGGTACGGTTACTTATGTATCTTCCAATCTGATTCGTATGACATATGATGACGGTGAGAAAGCAGAGTTTCATTTGACGAAGTTCTCCAGAAGTAACCAGTCCAACTGCTATAACCAGAAACCTATTGTATTCAAAGGCGATCATGTGGCGGAGGGGCAGGTTATCGCAGACGGTCCGTCCACTTCCATGGGTGAGCTGGCACTTGGTAAGAATCCTCTTATCGGTTTCATGACCTGGGAAGGTTATAACTACGAGGACGCGGTTTTG
>CAZRZM010000088.1:0-12815 GCA_964604575.1 uncultured Acetatifactor sp. | reverse complement strand
TACTATCCCGCCTCTTCAAGTAGTTCACATCTTTCATCTTCATTCGTACCTCTAACTCTTCCGAATTTAAGCTTGCAAGTTTTAAATCAGATTGATGTTCTTCGGCATCTTCTTCCATTAACGAATCAATGAATCGAATTTCAAATGCACTTTCTATTGCACTTCATGTCCTTTCCTTTTTTCAATGATATTATCCTACCAAAGTTTATATCCTATAAAACGAACTCGCTATAGGTCCAGCATCTGGTAGCCATTTTTAAGGAAACGCGGATTAATAACTCGACCCATATTCCCAATTACTGCCATCGCAATTTGTTGTTTTATTGGCATCAATACCCTTTGGATACCTCTTCTCTATGTTCCCGACTCCTTATGGGAATGACTTACTTATGCCATACTAAAATCCCTATTATGCAAAATTTGCATTTCCATCTTATGAAACAGAATCACCCATAAAAACTCAGCAATATATCAATATCCAGTTCCACGTCATTTCTCATCACACCGATACCTGCTGCCTTAATTGCCTCCTGTCTGTCCTGCCACAGCTTCCGTATCACTCTCTCAGCATCCGCTCCATAATGAATCAGATTATGGCAGTTACTGCACAGCGAGACAATATTTGCCTCCACGTCCAGAGAATTTGCAAACAATTCATCAAACTGCAATGGGATTAAATGATGTGGCTCCGTGTAATTAACCGGCTGTGTTTTTCTGAGAAACAGTTCATGCTCATTATTATATTCACACAAAAATCCCGCTCTTGCCAGTGCATTGTCTGCTCTGTTCCTGTCCCTGCCTGCCCCTTCCCTTTCCCCAATTAATCTGGGTAGCTGCTTTGGCTCTGGTCTGGGTTCATATTCCACAGGCACTGTGCGAACAACATCCGACGAAACCGTTCTAAGCAGTTCTTCGTCCGCTTTCTCATCCATTTCCACTACATCCGAATCCATACTCAGTTCCAGCTTCCAGGTATCTGTCTTTTTCAATTCAAAGGGCACCACCGAGGTATCCAGTTCGTAATACTTATTATTTTTTTCAATATGCTCTCCATTCACACAGAGGGAGACAAGGGTATCGTCCTGCTCTATCTCCATCCGTCCCAGACTTCCCTGATATCTTACATCCATTTCATAGGATGTCTCCCCGGTCTGTACCACTTCGCCGGAAGCAGTTTTCACTGCCATTATCGCTACAAACGTTTCCGGATTCAAAACTTCTGACCGCTCATTGGATTTTCCCACAAAAAATGCCGACTCTGGTTTACGTTCATACCTGATAGAATATCTTCCCGTGCCACCGTCTATCACTTTTTGAAAAACCAGCCTGTCCCCCGGCATGAGATTGTGTCTTGTGGCATATTTTCCTATGGGTGTAATTCTGTCATTGGGCGTTGTACCATTCGCGGTATATTCCGCATAATGAATCAAAACATCCTCTGTTCCATTTTCATCCCGAAACTCTCTATCTATTCCCAGCATTCCAAAAAAATCCCGCAGCATTGTCCGGGCGTGTTTTGTAACCACCAGTCCGCCATGGGAACCGGACTGTGCCAAATCTGTTCTGTTTAAAATTTTGGATATCGTTATCTTCATGTTTTCTCCCCTTCCTCCACATACTGTCTGATACACTCTGCCAGTTTTAGGATTTCCTTTTGTTCCTGCCGTACACTTATCTTCATGAGCCCCTTGATATCTATCAGGACTCCCTGCACTTTCTCATAGGATTTCTCATTGTTTTTCCACTCGCTTACCGCTTCTCCAATCCTTATCATCTCGCTATTGCCCATGCCTTTTTCCTGCATGGCAGCAAAGGGCATGAGAAAGGCATTATACACTTTATAATCCTCTCCATGGACGGCGCGGAAACGCTGCTGTCCGGCTATATATTCCCCATAGGTAATCTGCTTGCCGATGGATTCCGAATCCGGTAAATCACCGGGCTTTCCGGTTGCTCCATATTTGTAATACTTTGCATCCAGCACATAAATATTTCCGTCATGTATCATGATGGTATCCGGTCTCAGAGGACTGTTTCTATATCTCTTGCTGTCCAGAATCCATGCTGTCCGGGGAAAATAATCTTCCTTATTGTCTATGCCGTACACTCTGTCAATCAGTGTTTCCCACACATATTCAAACCGGTATGTTCCATATTGGAACCGGCTGGAAGAATCTTTATCTCCCTGATAATTTACAACCGCCAGCATATTCCGAAACAATCTTTTATTTCTGTCATTAAAGGTATGGCTGTACTTTTCCATAAGAACTCTGCGGAATAATTTTTCATTGTATTTCAGTCTCGGTCTGGCAGGCATATGCGCGGTAAAAAGCCAGCCGATTTTAGAAAAGCTTTCATACACGCAATATTCATGAATCCTTGTTATCAATTCATCCTCATTGATAGAGTTTTTTCTGGTGACAAAATCCAGATAAAAGATGCTGTCATCCTGCACCTGGGGTCTCTGTGTCTTAATAGTCCGGTTCCAGTCTATTTTCCCGCGTTTTGCCACCGTATGTACTACTTCCTTTTCGCGGTAATATCCTCTGGCGTAGAAATCATATAGAATGGACATATACGCCTGAATGGGAAATGCGGTCTGATTGTATTTATCTGCCGCCTCCGGAATCTCCGACTCTTTCTTCGCTGTGGTGGCGGCTATGGTGTTTATCAGAAGCAGAATGTCTTTCCGCAGTTCCTTTTCCTCCGCAGATATCTCAAATCCCAGCGGAAAATGGATACTGATATCTTCCTTTTCACACTTGATTCCCACAAACACATCTGCATCCTTGTTGGTATTGACCCTGCACCTGTCCCTTATTCCATCGTTTCTTATTCCATTATTTCCATTATGTTCAATGCCTGCTCCGGTATTTTCTCCACTGTGTTTTACACTGAAGTTTTCCATAAACCACCCACCTGCCCATCCTTTGACGAATCATCCATCGTATGTGACAGCATTTCAGGATACACTGTCCACAGCTTCTGATGCAGCAGCCATCTTACGGTACACTTCCGCCCGCAGCACTGCTTCCAATTTGTCCTCTGCTGCTGTCCCATAGGTCTCCAGCACCTCCTCCAGAGAGCGGAATTTATCGCCAAATATTGCTTCTCTGTCCATCTTGAAAGCATCATCCCACAGATATTTCAATACTTTTTCCGGGAACTTCTCACCTGCCAGTTCACTGCGCTTCACAAAATACGCTCCCAGACGCTTGTCCTCGGAGCCTGCCATATCAAAGCCAGCCTCAGACACCATATCATTGATAACGGTTGCAAAGGCTCCCCATACAATCCCGGTGCCTTCTATCTGCTCCGTGGCATGTTCCGCTGTCCACACGTCATTTTTGATATGGTGCATATCCCATCTTCGCTGAAACGCCGTATCCAGAGTAAAAACATTCTGGTCAGCGGTATTCATCGTCGCCAGAATCCACAGATTGGAAGGGATACGGACTTCATGCTTTTCGTCTTGATATACAGCCAGGGCAATATCATAGTTGGCAATTCCATATTCGCTCTCGCCGTATTCCGAGGGTATGTATTTGTGGCTGTCCTCAGTCTTGCGGTCCAGCAGTTGAAAAATTTCTCCGAATATCGCCGGGGCATTTCCTCTGTTAATCTCCTCAATCACGAGAAAGTATTCTTCCCCCGGATTGTCCCATGCCTTTCGCAGCATTCTGGTAAAGGGTCCCGGCGTAAACACATATTTCAGCTTATCTCCCTCCACTCTCGGCAGAATCTGCCCCACAAAATCAGAATAGGTATAGTCGGGATGAAAAACCACTCTCTCACAAAGGTCCGCATTTTGACAGTATTTCTGATGTATTTCGTGACTTTTTCCCACACCGGGAACTCCGTATAAAAGTACGTTTCCTGCCTTTGTCACACGCTTTTCGGAAGGCTCCCGTGCAGGATACTGCGCTGTAGACTGCTCTGCGCTGTCCGCATCCCCACCAGACGCTTCCTCCATCCAGAGCCCATGTATCATAAGTCTGTAAATTTGTCGGAAAACACTTTCTGACAAGGGTACCAGTTCCATGTCCTCAGGATTTTGGGAGAACTCCAGACCTGCAATATCCGCCCCCTCTGATACCTCCAGCTTTTTGGAGAATACATAGTTATTCAGCGCCACTTTTTCTGCCTTTAAAAGCACATTCACCTTTGCAATAGGAGCCCTGCGGTACACCAGCACCTCGTCCCCTTCCTGAAGCCCTCCAAAAATGCCTCCCAAAGGCCCTCTCTGGTTCTGTCTTCTCAGGGTAAAGGTAAAAGTCCCCGCTGTATCCATCATGGAAAAAGTATCTATCAGTGAATCTACTGACAACAGATAATAACTCATTCATTCCCCTCCTGTGTTTCAAAAATGTATTTTTTCCATCCGTAAAATTTCATGCGTTTCACTTCACCGTCCAGCACTCTGACTATCCCGATTTCTTTGCCTGAATAATATCCCAATATGCTTTGTCCACCCACCAGAATATCATAAAAATCTGTAGTATCAGGGGAATCCTGTCTCTTGCGGGCAGCATGGAGAAAATTTACCTCCACTGGTTTTGCCAGTGTTTCGCTGTTCTGCGTAATGCGCTGCACCCGCTGCGGCGTAAGAAGCTCAAACCCATTGCCCGATTTCTGGAATACCAAAGAATCCAGACTGCGTTTCACGTCTACATAATATTCCTCTTCTCCGGCAATTTCCCGTTTTTCAAACATAATCTCATCCCCAGCCCAGAGATTTTTGGAACGGTAATATTCTCCCATACCCACAATTCTCTTTTCCCTGGATTCGGTATGCCGGAAAGTAAATTTTCCTCCGGTCTGCTTGTCTGTAAATGTGGTGGGAGTTTCAAGCCTAAAGATATCCCGCACATCAAGTTCGCTGGGTATGAGCACATAGGTGTCATGTGTTCCGCCTTTCCCAAGCTCCGTATTATTCAGTTGCTTCATAATCTGAATGACTTTCATCCCAACCCCCATAATTCCGCTCTGCGGAATCTCATAATCCCAAAACCAACAAATTGACTTATGAAAAAGAAGCTTTCAGGCTTATTATTCAATCTAATCCTCATTTCTGCCGGAAGTATCCGGCTCCAGATATGGCTTGATAACTTTGGCAATTCCCCTTGCCATCATGGTGGGTACAGCGTTTCCTATCTGCATATAGGTTTTCAGATAGGCCCCCCAGAATAAGTAATCATCCGGGAAAGACTGCACTCTGGCAGCTTCCCTTGGCGTAAGCGCCCGCACCTGATAGGGATGGATATGGGAATGGCAGTCCATTCTCAGATGCGCGGTAATAGTCCGGCAGGGTCTGTCCGCATATAATTTGTAATATTTATCCTTAAAGCAGTGGTTTCTGTGGGCATAGGGCATAATGTCTTTTACCTTTTCATTGGTGGCATCGTCCCCCTGCTCCAGTCTTTTGTATATTTCATAATTCACATCACTGCAATATCTCGCCTTGTGATTGAAAACATAGGGTATTTTCCTCCCTTTGTTAATCAGTGATAAATACTCGTTAGGATTCTCCTCGTAGGCGTTCACATCTATTTTTTTGCCGTTTAATTCGCTGTCTATTTCATTTCTGTTCTTGATGCGGGGCGCCTCCAGCGGCTTGATATCCTTAAGTGCATCCATGAGAATATATCTTTTATTCTGCTCACATTCTTTTTCTATCTGCCCGAAAATAGTGTCTGGAGTGATATCTTTGGCTTCCATCACATCACAGCGGACTGCAATATATATCAGACGCTCTCTGCTCTGTGCCACGCTAAAATCCTGGGAATTTAATATCTGACACTTCGCCTTGTAGGAATATATTCTGCCGTTTTTCTCTATGCGCAGACTTTCGTAATCCTCTATAACCTGCCCGGCTACTTTGAGCATTCCTTTCACATTCTCCATCACAACTATTTTAGGTGCAATTTTTTCCACCGCTTTCACAAAGTACTTGTACAGTTTATTGCGGGGGTCGTCAATCACTCTCTGCCGGTTCGCCTCACTGAAGCCCTGGCAGGGCGGTCCGCCCACCACAATGTCAATATCCCCATCTATGTAATTATCAATATTGTCCACAATTTCTTTGATATCGCCCTGAATCACTTTCTCCGAGGGCAGCTCCGGATGGTTGTATTTATAGGTCTGTATACATACATCTTCGATATCGTTAGCCAGTTTCACATGGAAACCTTCCTGTAAAAATCCCAGACTGAGCCCTCCCGCCCCACAAAAAAAATCCACAAGCGTAAGCTGCTTCTGCTCTCTGGCAACAAGCTGTTTTTCCCGCCTTTTGGAGTTATACAGTTTGTCAAGCAAATCTCCCACCTGTGCTCTGTTCGCTATGACAAAATTCACAGCCTCTTCCAACGGAAGATAGTACTCGCCAAGGAATTTTTTCAATTCTTCCAGCTCCTCCTCTGCATCTATCACACCCATATCAATAAGCTCCGCAATGTAGTTTTCCTGCTTCTGCGCCTTCAAATCCAGTTTGTTTTTCTCACAGAAAACCTCCACCAGTCTTCGATACACCTGAATCTGTTCCAGGAAAAAAGCCTTTTCTGTTTTATTTTGAAGTTTCGTCACGGAATGAAATATCATTTTCAGAATCCAGCCTCTCTAAGTTCTCTTTGATACATTTCGCAATGGCTTCCGCAAGTAACGGCGGCACCGCATTTCCCACCTGCTTAAACTGTTCCGTTCTGGCTCCGGCAAACACAAAATCATCCGGAAAGGACTGTAGTCTCGCCGCTTCCCGCACCGTGAAGGTTCTGCCCTGCCTGCTGTCAGGATGTATAAACTGATTGCCGTCCTTGTATAGATGGGCAATAATGGTTTTGGACGGTAAATCCCACCACTGAACTGTATAACTGTTGCCAAACACCCTTGGCTTTTCGTGATTCAAATCCGGTCTGTTTTCAAGCAGCTCCTGAAAGGTCCAGTGATTTTCACTCATCGCCCGATATCTTTCAATATCCTTATCATTGTGCTTTCTCGCAACATGGTCTCTCAAAATGGTATCATCCGGTCTGCGTATTTTCCGAAGAAATTCATTGTCTCTTCCTGACTGAAAATCCACCACCGACTCCCCCTGCCCCGGATAAAGAGGGGGAAGCTCTCCGATGGCATCCCTCACCGTCACATATTTTTGCATCCCTTTTCGCTCTTCCTCCGGCATCTCCGGGTCGTAGTGTGTTTTCCTGATTCCGGCATACACCTCCTGCGGCGTGATGGCGATATCCTTGCGCACACCGATTATGATGACTCTTTTTCTTATCTGGGGAACACCATAATTGGCTGAGTTTAACACATTCATCTCCGGGTCAAACTTTACCTGATAATTTTCTCCCAGGGCCTCCACAATCTTGTTGACAATATGCTCTCCGTTGATTCTGGCGGTGAGCATTCCGGTAACATTTTCAAACACAAAAAACTTTGGTCTGTAATGATTCAGGACTTTCACATAGCTTTCAAACAGATAGTTTCTGGGGTCATTCTGCATGGCGTTATCGTCCTTTGCCCTTCCAAGGCTGGAGTACGCCTGGCAGGGAGGCCCGCCTATGATGATGTCCACTTCCCGTCCGTCCACTGCTTCCTCCAGTCTGTCTATGATATCCTCCCTCGTGATGTCCAGATTCAGAACGGCTTTGTCCACATCTCTGTAGCCGTAATATTTCATTCTTGTTTTCAATGTCTCACATGCGATGGAATTGATTTCCACATGGGCAAGCGCGTTATAACCCTGCCTGTAAAATCCCTCGCTTAATCCACCGCAGCCTGCAAATAAATCAATAAAATTCATGTTTTCATTCCTCAAGTGCTTTTTCAATTTGATTCTATCTTATCTGTTGTCCATTAACAGGGACTTGTAAAGTCAAATAACGACAGCTTCTATAATAGAAACTGCTTCGCATTTTCTATTATCCAAATTCTATTATACACTGCTTTTCAAATATTTTCTACAGAGTTATCCGGGTAGTTTGTGGGGAAAGAACAACACTTAGCTTTTTTGTTGTATTACCACACAAATGGAATTATTTTATATTTCACTTTATTTTTATACTCAGTATACCCCTCCAGTCCTTTTTCAGGCACCAACGGCATAGAAAGAAACATAATAACCGTTACACTATACATTGGGTGGCGGACGATGCCATATCTGAACTTGTACGCACTCTGGACAGCATTGACGGATATGACGGAATCTATATCGGCTTTTTCAATTACCGGGGAACCATGACCATGGCGGTATTTACATTTTGGGAGCAGATTGACTGGGCAGACAACGCCGAGGCAAAAATAAAAAGCTGGATATAACATCCGGCTTTTTATTTGTAAGCTGTCCTATAACGTTATCCAGTACTTTTCATTATAGTGCCGTACACAATGATTTCTTTCTCCAAAATCCCTCCGTTGGGAAGTATGGTTTACATTACTGTTCCCTACGCCTTTACACTGTTACTATATTGGATTTTGATTGATTATATCAACTGCATTGATTGGTTTTCTAATTCCTTAACTGTATCAAGAGATAGCTCCGTAGCTTCTGCTATTTCCTGTAAAGACATCTTGCCCAATTTTATTAAATGAAGCGCTGTCTTTTTTGCTTTATTCTGTACTGCTTCATTTCTCATATCTTCCATAATCTTACACATTTTAGCCACTCCTTCCTTGTCCTGCTTGAAATATCTTGCCCTCTTGGCAAGTGCTTCATAATTCATATCGTCGGGATTGGTGCATAAAAAATCGTGCATTAGTTTACCGATTTCATCATTGCCCCTATATTTACCATTCACATATAGGATATGCGAACCATCGTCAAACAATACTTTGCTTTCTCCAATAGTGACATATCTCTCCACTGAATATATCGGCTGGTTTCCTTTCATCACATCATTTTCGGTAATAAAAATAACATAGCTGTCGGGAATGTTCTCCGTATCATCTCCGGATTTTAATATATGTGCGTCCAACAGACTGCTGTTATGTCTTGCCCTTTTTGCCCCCGCTCCTGCATCTGACCTTCCTAAAACAATCTGAAGTATCAGTTCCACACTCTCATAATTATCTGCAAGGCAGACAGTCATAAAATCATCGTCCATATATCGGAGCAATTTCACACGTTGTAAATCAAGCAGATGTGCCTGCTCTGTTGTATCCAACAATATCACCTTCTTTCACCACTTTTATTATACATTGGACAATATCTTTTGCATACTGAATTTTCTGTAAAATTTTCTCACTATAACGCCATGTTATTCTTCTTTTTCTTTTCGTTGGCTACTCGTTCTTTTGCCTTGATGTTGTAAACAAGGCAGAAGATTTCATACCTTTATCCAGTATTTTTTCATTATAGCGCCATCCACAATGATTTCTTTCTCCAAAATCCCTCCGTTGGCAAGTATGGTTTTTTCACTTGCATGATTATCACGGTCGCAGGTAATCATAATCTCTTTCAGTCCCAGCATCCTTGCATTTTCCAGATTCTGTCGAAGCATCTCTTTCGCATAGCCCTTTCCCCGCTCACAAGGACGCACAGAATAGCCTGTGTGCCCTCCCCACTCGCCCAGAATGGGATGATTGATGTGGTGCCGCAGGTCGATTATCCCTACCACTTTGTTGTCTGACTCCCTGACGGCAAGATAAACACTTGACGGAACCCGGTCCTGGGGACAGTTTTCTTCCTTTTCCAGTCTGACAGTATCTTTTATCCAGTCTTCCACTGAAAGACATTCGCGCAAACCAAAGCATCCGGCAAAGGCGTCATTGTCATTTGCTTTTAGGATTTCTTCACGAAAGGCGCGTATATCCGCCGCATATTCTTCTGTTAGTTTTTTCAATGTTATATTCATCATTTTTTGTCTCCAAATTATCCAATCTTCATTACCTTCACTTTGGAAAATTACTGTCTATAGCATACACTTTTTCCTATTACTTTGGTAACTTAATGTACTTTAATTTTTCTGTTTCTATTTCTATAACCTTTTTATCAATTCTTTGAAATAAAATTTCCACTTCAGGCAGTGCGTAACCACTGGAAACCCTTTGTTTTTTCCAATTGTTATTTATACCCAGCCATCCGCACACCTTTTCTGATGAAAAAGGTAAAAATGGGTATAGCAGAACTGCCAGATTAGCAATAATTTGAACGCATTGATAAAGTGTATTTTCACATGCTGTCTTATCAGTAGTTCTGGTAATCCAAGGCTGTTCTGTATCAAAAAACTTATTTGCATTTCTTATAAACTCAAATATTTCATTGATTGCGTCCTTGAAAGCACCGTTCTCAATCTGTCTGCCAACAGAAACAAACAATTCATCTATTTGGCTGTCTATAGTCGGATTATCTGTCCCCTTTGGTACAATTCCATCACAATATTTTGCGATAAACGCTAACGAACGGTTTACAAAATTCCCATATGCTCCGAGCAGTTCACCATTGTGACTATGAATATATTCTCTCCACGAAAAGTCTGCATCTTTCTTCTCCGGACCATTTGCCAGAAAAAAATAGCGAATAGAATCTGCTTCATAATTATCCAACAGCTCCCTGACCCAAATTGCATAATTTTGACTGGTGGATATTTTTCTTCCTTCCAGGGTCAGATACTCGCTTGACACAATCTGGTCCGGCAAATGCCAGTTTCCGCCATTACCCAACAAAAGAGAAGGCAAAATAATTGTATGAAAAGGAATATTATCTTTTCCATGTACATAATAATGTTTCGCCTCTTTGCCCCATAGCTCACGAAAATCTGCACCTCTTGCCTCAACAGCTACTTTACTTGCAGACAAATACCCTAACACATTTTCTGCCCAAATATAGATGGTTTTGTTTTCATACCCATCTTTAGGAACTTTTATTCCCCATTCTAAATCTCTTGTCAGAGCACGGTCTCTTAAACCATCTTCTATATACTTATTTGTAA
The DNA here is from genome assembly GCA_964604575.1 of uncultured Acetatifactor sp. GTDB lineage: Bacteria > Bacillota > Clostridia > Lachnospirales > Lachnospiraceae > Acetatifactor. The sequence continues at coordinate 1,890 of CAZRZM010000088.1, read as the reverse complement.
ATGCAATGGCATTTTTTCTCCATTCCGGATGACTATCAACCAGTGCCCTCAGCTCAGCCTGCAACTCAGTAATGGCTATATATAAATGTTTTGAATCCTTAAAACTTATAGGGGTTCCACATACTGCACAAATCGGTTCTGCAAGATTCTCCGGTTCGAGTACTGTACCACAAGCATCACACTGGTCGCCTCTGGTGTCCTTTCCACATTTTGGACATTTTCCTAATACAAAACGCTCAGCTAAAAAGGTATCACAATTTTTACAATATGCCTGTGGAGCTTCTTTTTCGTAAACATATCTATTTTCATATAATTTTTTATGAAATTCCCTTACAAAATTTTTATGCTCGTCAGATGACGTTTTTGTATATACATCGTAACTAAACCCCAGCTTATCAAAACATTCTACAAATTCCTGATGATAAAAATCACTGACTTCCTGTGGCGTTCTCTTTTCTTGCCTTGCCCGAATTGCTACAGGAGTTCCATGACAATCACTTCCTGACACAAAATATACATTATCTCCAACAGCCCTATGATATCTGGCCAATACATCTCCAGGCAATAATCCCGCAATGTGGCCTATATGCAATGAACCATTTGCGTATGGCCATGCTCCACCAATTAAAATATTTCTCATCTTATATACCTCATTTCCTGATTTTATAGTGATAACTAAGTTTCTTAGTGAGCCCTGCGGCAGTTGCCAAATGTCTGCAGGCAGTCACTTGGCTCATTGCTCGCGGGAATAAAAAAGCCCTCCTCTCTGAAAAATTTCTTTTTCAGGGACGAGAGCAAATGCTTCGTGTTACCACCCTAAATTCACCCATACCTCACGGTATAAGCCTTATCAACTACGGATGAGAAATGATTCATCGATAGTCTATCACTGTAACGGGTGCACCCGTCGTAGCCTTGGCATAACCGCTTCGGTACGCAGCTCCGAGACCATATTGGGCAGTTCCTTTTGTGCCTGCTTTCACCTGCTCAGGCTCTCTGTGACATATCTAACTGCTTACTCTTCTCTTCACAGCCTTTGATTATATTTTTGTAATTGTACAATTTATCAATGGTCTTGTCAATATTCTAATGAAAAGTAACCTTGTTGATTGTGCCGCACAAGTAACAGTTCAAGGGTTATCTGAACTGTTACTCGCACAAAATATTTTGTCTGGTTTGTTTGATATTTTTGTCTGTTTCATATATAATATAAATAACCATACGATACAATACCATAGGAGGTATAAGTTATGACCGTTACAGCAACCGAACTAAAAACAAATCTTGGTAGATATCTTGAATTAGCCACCATACAGGATATCTTTATAACCAAAAACGGAAAAAACATTGCCCGTCTTACCAGCCCGTCTATTGACAAACTGTCCTTACTGGACAGCCTTGTGGGAATTATACCTTCACAGGAAACTATAGATGAAGAGACCATCAGAGAGGAGCGGCTGGCCAGACAATGAAGATTTTAATTGATACAAACGTGATACTGGATATTTTCCAGAAACGCGAACCGTTCTTTTCGGATTCCTATCAGGCACTGCGTAAAGCAATCCAGGTCGAATTTGAATGTCTGCTCTCGGCTTCATCTGTCACCGACATATATTATATGCTGCGTAAATTTCTAAAATCAGCGGACCAGGCAAAGGAACGAATCCAGCAGCTTTCCAAACTCGTTACCTTTGCCGATGTACAAGGAATGGATATACAAACAGCCCTTATGCGTACCATGCCAGACTTCGAAGATGCGGTAGTAGACGCCGTGGCCGAGCGAAATCATGCCAATTATATTTTGACTCGCAATATAAAAGATTTTACAGGGGCTGCTGTTCCTGCAATTACGCCAACAGACTTTTTAAAACAGCTTTAAACATCCATTTC
>CAZRZM010000087.1:0-12856 GCA_964604575.1 uncultured Acetatifactor sp. | reverse complement strand
CACAGAGCGCCACATTGGAGGGCAGAGTCCAGGGCGTAGTGGTCCATGCCAGAAAATAAGCATCTTCTCCAACAACTTTAAAGCGCACCACTGCAGAACGCTCTTTTACTGCCTTATAGCCCTGAGCCACTTCATGGCTGGACAGCGGTGTCCCACATCTCGGACAGTAAGGGACAATTTTAAATCCCTTGTACAGAAGTCCTTTATCCCAGATGGTTTTCAATGCCCACCACTCGGATTCGATAAAATTGTCGTCATAAGTGACATAGGGGTCATCCATATCTGCCCAGAAACCAACGGTTCCGGAGAAATCCTCCCACATTCCTTTATATTTCCAGACACTTTCCTTACATTTTGTGATAAAAGGGTCTAAGCCGTATTCCTCAATCTGCTCCTTGCCGTCCAGTCCCAGAAGCTTCTCCACCTCAAGCTCAACAGGAAGACCATGGGTATCCCAGCCTGCTTTTCTCGGTACCATATATCCCTTCATGGTACGGTAGCGGGGAATCATGTCCTTGATAGTACGGGTCTCCACATGCCCAATATGGGGCTTACCGTTTGCGGTGGGCGGACCGTCATAGAAGGTATAAGTCTCGCCCTCCCTGCGGTTCTCCATACTCTTGCGGAAAATATCATTCTCTTTCCAGAATTTTTCCACATCTTTTTCACGCTCTACAAAATTCAGGTTAGTAGATACTTGTCTGTACATTTTTTATTCTGACTCCTTTCCCATTATGATAAAAAAAACTCCGTCCTGTAATAGGACGAAGCCACTGCGTTCGCTAACCACCTCTTACAACATACGCTTCCCCCAAAAGCCATCAGGGCTTTTTGTCCGAAAGTTATATGGTTCCCGGATAACGGTGGAATACCGTTCAGAACTACTGGTTTCCTTTGGTTCTGAAAGCTCGGAAGTGATTTTCCCAATTCCACTACTCGCACCGGGCTCTCACCATCTCCGGCTCGCTTTGCCTTTTGCGGAAAAGATACTCTCTTCGTCAACGCTGTTTCAACTGATGCTATTATATCCCGAAGATTTTTGCATTGTCAAGAAAAACCTTGAAGTGTATAATAGTATTAATTTTATATTGGGAATATTTTCCACGAAAATTCCGGGAGTCGAATTATGCAGATAAAAAACAAAGGAAAAATTGCATATGTATTGCAGACAATCAGTATAGTTCCCCTTCTTTTATTTGGAGTGGTTATTCTTATATTAGGAACCCACTGGTTTACAAAAGCCATGCACCAGGAAGTTGAGACGGAGCTGGCAGGTATTGCCATGAATGTTATTACCCTGTTCGATATTTCTGCCCCGGGTGATTATCATCTGCAGGCCGACACCTCTTCTCTCTTGTATAAGGGCGATACCAATCTGTCCGGTGACTATTCCCTTATTGACCGGATAAAAGATAATACCGGACTTGACATTACCCTGTTCTATGCAGACACCAGGATTCTTACCACTATCTGCAACAGTGACGGTGAGAGAATTGTAGGCACAAAGGCCGGCGACAAAATCATTGCAGATGTATACGAAACCGGGGAATCCCATTTTTACTCTGATGCCCTGATTAATAATTCCTCCTATTTTGCATTTTATACTCCTTTATATAACAGTAACAATTCTGTTGTGGGAATGGTGTTTGTGGGCAAACCAAGCGACCGCGTAAGGACTGCCATCCGGCATTCCATTTATCCGCTGGTAATAGCAGATGCGATTGCAATGATTATAATTTCCATATGTATTTTCATCTATATGAAGAATTTTGCATCCTCACTGATGCGGATAGATATCTTTTTACTGGATGTGTCCTCCGGTAACCTCAACGCCACTCTGCCTTCTTCCATCACCAGACGCAGTGATGAATTAGGCGACATCGGCAGACTGGCATTAACCATGCAGACCTCCCTGCGCAATATGATAGAGAAGGACGCTCTCACCCAGATACTGAACCGCCACTGCGCAGACCGTAAACTGCATCAGGTTATTGAAAAATCCAGATACAGTAAAGTACCCTTTAGTCTTGCCATCGGCGATATTGACTTTTTCAAAAAAGTAAATGATACCTATGGACATAACTGTGGCGACTTAGTGCTGCAGAATGTTGCCCGCATCATCCGGCAGCATATGCATTCCCTGGGCTTCGCTGCACGCTGGGGCGGCGAGGAATTTCTGCTGGTATTCGACCACTCTGATTTGCCGGAAGCCGTTATCAGTCTGGAGCATTTATTGAGTGATATCCGCACCATGGACAGCAATTACGAGGGGCAGACTATTAAAATCACCATGACATTCGGTGTGACTGCCGGAGACGCTATCGACTTAAAAGAGCTTGTACGCATGGCGGACGATAAGCTTTATGAGGGAAAAAGCGCCGGAAGAGACCGCATTGTGTCCTAGCAGTGCCTATTTCCCACTTGCCTTTTTGCATGAAAAAGAGTATCATTACAGATAAATTTACAGTTGTGTTAACAGCCGGACATTTTTCGGCGGAAACGAGAGGTACTATGGACAGACAGAACTTAACTTTACTGACAGACCTTTATGAATTAACCATGATGCAGGGTTATTTCAAAAACAAAGACCGCAACGAAACCGTTATCTTTGATGCCTTTTACCGCAACAATCCCTGTGGCGGCGGCTATGCCATATCCGCCGGACTGGAGCAGGTTATCCAGTACATCAAAGAACTGCATTTTGATTCAGAAGATATTGACTATCTGGCATCTCTTGGAATCTTTGATGCAGATTTCCTGGACTATCTGAGGGATTTTAAATTTTCCGGTGACATCTATGCGATTCCGGAAGGTACGGTTATGTTCCCCAGAGAACCTGTTGTGAAAGTAATCGCTCCTATTATGGAAGCACAACTGGTGGAAACCGCCATTCTGAATATTATCAATCACCAGAGCCTGATTGCCACCAAGGCGGCAAGAGTATGCTACGCTGCCCGCGGGGACGGAATTATGGAATTTGGACTGCGCCGCGCCCAGGGACCGGACGCCGGAACCTATGGCGCAAGAGCCGCCATGATTGGCGGATGTATCGGCACCAGCAATGTCTTAGCCGGACAATTATTTGACGTACCGGTGAAGGGCACCCACGCACACAGTTGGATAATGAGTTTTCCTGACGAATACACTGCTTTTAAAACCTATGCAGATATGTATCCCAGCGCATGTATTCTGCTGGCAGATACTTACGATACCTTAAAGTCAGGTGTTCCCAATGCTATCCGTGTTTTTACCGAGATGCGTGAGGCCGGCATTCCCCTGACCTTCTATGGTATCCGTCTGGACAGCGGCGATTTGGCTTATCTGTCCAAAAAGGCGCGCAAAATGCTGGATGCTGCCGGATTCCCCGATGCTGTTATCTCTGCATCCAATGATTTGGATGAGTACCTCATTGACAGCCTGAAGGTTCAGGGCGCCACAATCACCTCCTGGGGTGTAGGCACCAACCTGATTACCTCCAAGGACAATCCCTCCTTCGGCGGTGTCTATAAACTGGCTGCGGTACAGGACGCAGACGGAAAATTTATACCCAAGATTAAACTGTCCGAAAATACTGAGAAAGTGACGAATCCAGGCAATAAATCCATCTACCGTATTTACGAAAAAGAAAGCGGCAAGATTAAAGCCGACCTTATCTGCCTTACCGAGGAAGTATTTGATGAGGATGAGGATTTGATTCTCTTCGACCCGCTGGAGCCCTGGAAACGCACCCGCATGAAAGGCGGAACCTACACGCTCCGCCCCATTATGGAACAGATTTTCAAAAATGGAGAATGTATTTACACCTCTCCCAAGGTTATGGAAATCCGGGAATACTGTAAACAGGAAATGGATACTCTGTGGGACGAAACCAAACGTCTGGTAAACCCGCATCAGGTGTATGTGGATTTATCCAAGAAGCTGTATGATATCAAGATTGAGTTACTGGACAAGATGAGTGAGCAGTAAAAGGATATCTGCTTTACTGCAAAAATAAGGGGATGCTGCATCCCCTTATTTTATTATTCCTTTTTTTCAGATACGTCTGTCCGTCATCCTCTGCCATGTACATGCAGCAGTGTGGCGCTGCCCTTTGCACCCGCATCTCCCACTATCTGCAGGACATTTTTTTCCCCTTCTATATAATCTTTATGATAAAAATGCACATGTCCGGCAATTACCGCCTGTACCGGACTGTCTTTTGCCGTAATCAACTTCATAAATCTGGCGGTAGCTTCATTGGGATATATGCCTCCCCACGACCCTCCGCCTATGACAACCGGGCTGCTCCACGCGGTTTTTGCTTTCTCCAGCAGAGTCTGGGTTATAAAAGGAACATGCACCATGACAATAACCGGTTTATCTTCTGCCAGTACTTTTTCGCATTCCTGAAGTACCGCTTCATCAATCTGATTACTGCTGTTGTCCACTGCCACAACCTGAAATTCCCCAAAATCCTGTACCTGAAAATCACAATTTCCCCGCATATATGGCTCAAACAAGGGGCGGTAAACCGTTTTTCCATAATCGGTCATATACTCCCATGGATAAGTCCAGTCATGATTTCCAAGAGTGTACACATAGGGCATACGGAATTTTCCCAACTGTTCTTTCAAATATGCAATATTGGACTGGGATGGATAATCAATAATGTCTCCGCCGAGAAGCACACCATCCACATCTTCCTCATTGGCATATGTGACCCATTCCGCAAACTGTTCTGCGGAAGTAATACTATCCTCGTTACTGAATGTGTCCAATCTGGAAGCAGCATACTCTGCCACCTGTTCCGAATCCTCCTCATCCTCCACAATCATATGGTTATCCGTAAGAAACAGCAGTTCATACTCCCCGGAAAGTCCATCTATAACAATCTCTTCCTCCATAATCTGCTTCTCCCACGCTACTGATTTGCCACATCCGGTGAAGCCGGATAACGTGAACAGTATTCCTATCATACCTAAGATTGGGATGCTCCTTTTCCACTGCCTGTCTATGGTTTTCCTATTTACAATTTTACTGCTTATTACTTTACTCCCCATTTTGTTCTCCTTTTATTACAGCTTCCGCTGCCGTCTTATAAAGCAAGTATAACACATAATACGTAAAAGAGCACCCGCCTTTAATCGGATGCTCTTTACCTACGTAACTCCAGTATATTTTTGCGGAAATCGAGGGCTGAACTGTTACGTTCCCAACTAACCAGAAACTATTTTACTGTTCCATCTGCCTGCCCAGAAAACCTGCTGCCGAAAGTACCAGCTTCTGTTCCACCTCTCCCATTTTACCACGGTTATCGTTTTCCAGAAGTGCAACACTTCCGATAATGTCTCCTTCACAGATAATCGGTGCCACAGCCTGGTGCTGATATTCACTGTCCTCTTCGTCACACAGTGGAATAAAATTCCTGTCACCTCTTGTTGCCAGAAAAGGCTCTCTGTTATTCATTCTTTCATCCAACTGACGGCTGACCGCTTTATTCAAATACTGTTTATACCCGCCTGCCGCTGCAATAAACTGGTCCCTGTCAGCAATCACTGCCGCATGGCCTGACACCTTGGCCAGACTCTCTGCATACTGTTTTGCAAAAGTGGACATTTCCCCGATGGGAGAATATTTTTTGAGAATAATCTGACCTTCTCTGTCCGTATATATTTCCAGCGGGTCACTCTCCCTGATATGCAGCGTTCTGCGAATTTCTTTGGGGATTACAATTCTGCCTAAATCATCTATTCTACGTACTATTCCAGTTGCTTTCACAAGATACTCCTCCATTTTTATCATTTCTTGATGTTATTTCTGAAACAAAAAGTTCAGATTGATGCTGTTAGTATCTGTAAGCAAAGGAATTTTATTCTGATAATGGAAATCTTTTATAAAATCCTGCATTGACCCCCCTAAAATTTTTTTCTATAATGGTAACTGTTCAGAATCAGGTGTAGCAGCATTTTGCGTATGGCTCTGAATAATTGCTAAATTTATGGATAAAAAAGAAAGTGATTAGAAGGATACATCTCATGATTATAGATTTTCATACACACAGTTTTCCCGAAAAAATTGCAGACCGGGTTATGGTTAAATTATCGAAAAGTGCCAGAGCTGCCCATTATCTGGACGGCACACTTTCTGCACTGTCCCGCTCCATGCAGGAAGCAGGCATTGATTATTCCGTTCTGCTTCCGGTAGCAACCAGTGCCTCACAGCAGTCCACCATCAACAAAACGGCACTTAAAATTAACGAGCGTTCCCGTGAAACCGGCATTCTTTCTTTCGGCGGCATTCATCCTGACAACGGAGATTATCGGACCATCCTGCGTTCTTTTGCCAGGGCAGGCATCAAAGGTATCAAACTGCATCCCGTTTTCCAGGGCGTCGCCATAGATGATATCCGTTTCTTACGCATTATGGAATGTGCCTGTGAAAATGATTTGATTATTCTTACCCATGCAGGTTACGATATCAGTTTTCCCGAATGCGAATATGCCTCTCCCCAAAAAATTGCTGCCGTTCTGGATACCCTCAGACCACCCAAAATGGTGCTCGCCCATATGGGTGGCTGGGGCTGCCTGAGGCAGGTGGAAGAGTACATCGTCGGGCGGGATGTATGGCTGGATACCGCCTACTCCCTGATTCCCATTACTGCCGCACCCGGCACTACAAGAAAACCGGAGGAAAATCCTCCCCTGACTCAGGAGCAGTTCCTCCGGCTGGTTCATAGACACGGTGTACACCGTATTCTGTTTGGAACGGACAGTCCCTGGGATATCCAGTCCAAAACACTGGAGGTTGTGCAAAAAAGTGGTCTGACTGCCCCTGAACTGGACGCTGTGCTGGGACAAAATGCCGCCGCACTCTTAAATCTGAAATCATAAATTTTATGCGCTCCGTCCCAATTCAAATGCTTTACGGTTCAGTTCCTGAAATTTTGCCGGCACTATCGCCGTAATGGCATCCTGCCATGCTTCTTTCGTAACTTCCGGAAAATAGGTGGAAAAACGCCCCATAAGAGCAATATTTACTGCCTTGGCGCTTCCTGCTTCTTTTGCAAGCGCAAGGAAATCTTCTGCATCCACTCTTGCACCTGCCGCCTGCATTTTTGCCACCAGTTCTCCGGGATACTCTGCCGCTCCGGTAATCACCGGCATAGGCTCCATTTCCTGGGTATTAGTGATAATCAGCCCTCCCGGCTTTAAATACTCCAGCCAGCGCGCCGCCTCTAATTTTTCAAAAGAAATAATAGTATCTGCCTCTCCCTTATCGATTACCGGGGAATATACTTTCTCTCCATACCGCACATAAGTGACAACGCTGCCGCCCCTCTGGCTCATGCCATGTACTTCGGACACTTTTACATCATATCCCTGCTGTAACAATACATGTCCCAGCATTTTGCTGGCGAGCAGAGTACCCTGGCCGCCCACACCCACAATCATAATATTCTTTGTACTCATACCTTTCATACTAATCTCCATTCTTGCTGCAACCTGAAAATTTGGGCGCAAGCACAAATTTTTGTGTGAAAAATTTATTTTTCACGCTACTCCACCGCTCTTTTTAAGGGCGCCAAACTTACACATCTGCGTACACACTTCACATCCGATACACAGTGTGGGGTCAATAACAGCCTTCTTATCTTTTACCGAAATAGCAGGACAGCCGATTTTCATACATGCCTTACATCCCACACACTTATTTTCCTCTACCTTCAAAGGCGGATTATGAACCATTCCCTTTATCATAACGCAGGGTCTGCGGCTGATAATAATAGAAGGTGCATCTGCCTCCAGCTCCTCCTTCAGCACTGTCTCAACCTCTGCCAAATCATAAGGGTCCACAACCCTCACCCTCTCATAGCCCAGGGCACGGCACAACGCTTCCAAATCCACTTTGCCCGCAGGCTCGCCGTAAAGGTTTTTGCCTGTGGTGGGATTCTGCTGGTGTCCGGTCATTCCGGTAATGGAATTATCCAGTATAAAAACAGTGGAATTACTTCCATTGTAGGCAATTCCGGTAATACCCGTAATACCGGAATGGATAAAAGTAGAATCCCCGATAACACCCACGCTGTGTTTCTCCCCCTCTGCACCCATGGCTTTATTGAAACCATGAAGTCCGGAGCAGGAGGCCCCCATACAGACATTCAAATCCATGGCGTTTAAGGGTGCCACTGCACCCAGCGTATAACATCCGATATCACCATAAACCATACAGTTATTTTTATGAAGTATATAAAAAATTCCTCTGTGGGGACATCCCGCACACATAACGGGCGGTCTGCCCGGAATAGCATCCTCAATGTGCATGGTATCCGGCACTTCCTGCCCCATACAGCCGCGCACCAGATTCTGGGAAAATTCACCACAAATAGGAAACAGTTCTTTGCCCGCAACCGGAATCCCCAGAGCCTTGCAGTGGTTCTCTATAATCGGGTCTAATTCCTCCAGTACAATCACCTTATCCACTTTGGCAGCAAAATCAAGCAGCAGCTTTTCCGGCAGGGGATATGTCATACCCAGCTTCAGCACACTTGCCCTATCACCAAATACTTCCTTTGCATACTGATAAGAAGTGGCAGAAGTGATAATGCCCAGAGAGGTATCTCCCATCTCCACTCTGTTAAGGTCACAGTCCTCTGCATAGGCAGTCAGTTCCTTAGTCCTTAGCTCCACGCGGACATGGGCTTCTCTGGAGGCAGCCGTCATCATTACCTTTTTGGGGTCTTTCACATAAGGCACCTGCGCAGGCTCCCGGCGCTTTCCCGGCTCCACCACACTCTGGGAATGGGATACTCTCGTACACATCCTGAGCAGTACCGGTGTGCTAAACTGCTCGGACAACTCAAATGCCCTGAGCACATATTGTCTGGCTTCCTCGGAATCTGCAGGCTCCAGCATAGGCACCTTTGCCGCCCGGGCATAATGTCTGGAATCCTGCTCATTCTGGGAGGAGTGCATTCCAGGGTCATCTGCCACGCAGATGACCAGTCCTGCATTCAGTCCCTGATAAGATATGGTAAACAATGGGTCTGCCGCCACATTCAGTCCCACATGCTTCATGGCGCAGGCACTGCGCACACCTCCAAGACTGGCTCCATGGGCAACCTCCAGCGCCACTTTTTCATTGGGCGCCCACTCACAATAGATTTCTTCATACTTTGCGGCTTCCTCTGTAATCTCCGTACTGGGCGTACCCGGATAACTGGATACCACCTTACATCCGGCTTCATAAAAGCCCCGTGCAACCGCTTTATTTCCTAACATCAGTTCTTTCATATATCACACTCTTCCTCTGTTTTTTATATGAGCATACTCTCTATGCCGGGGCATGTTTTCTATGCCCTGTTTTCCTTCTCCACCAGACGGTCTGCGCCGAACTGCTGCCGCAGTCTGGGTTTCTCGATTTTCCCGGTGGCATTTCTGGGTATCTCACTGAAAATAATTTCCTTGGGACGCTTGTATCTGGGAAGCTCCATGCAAAATTCTTCCACTTCCTCTTTGGTACAGTCACAGCCATACTTAATCTCAATAATGGCGGCCGTCTTTTCTCCCAGCCTTCTGTCGGGCAGACCAATTACGGCAACATCCTTAATCTTCTCATATCTGCGCAGAAAATCCTCAATCTGTACGGGATAAATATTTTCACCGCCGCTGACAATCACATCCTTCTTGCGGTCTACCAGAAAATAAAATCCATCCTTATCCTGCATCGCCATATCTCCGGTAAAAAGCCATCCGTCCCGAATAGTCTTTGCCGTTTCTTCCTCATTGCGGTAATAACAGGTCATGACGCCGGGACCTTTCACACACAGCTCACCCACATCACCCGCTGCCACTTCCGCACCGTTTTCATCCACAATCTTGCACTGCCAGCGATAACCCGGGACTCCGATAGCACCCACCTTATGAATATTTTCCATACCCAGATGCACACAACCCGGTCCGGTGGACTCTGACAATCCATAGTTGGTATCATACTGGTGACCGGGAAAATATTCCTTCCAACGTTTAATCAGGGAAGGAGGTACCGGCTGGGCGCCGATATGCATGAGACGCCACTGCTCCAGTTCATAGTCGGAAAGCTTCAAGTCTCCTCTGTCCAGAGCATCCAGAATATCCTGCGCCCAGGGAACCAGCAGCCATACAATGGTACATTTTTCTTTGGAAATAGTAGACAATATGGTCTCCGGTCTGGTTCCTTTTAACAGTACTGCCCTGCTTCCTGCCACCAGACTCCCCATCCAGTGGAATTTGGCGCCGGTATGGTACAGAGGAGGAATACATAAAAATACATCCTCCCTGCCCGTCTGATGATGTACTTGCTCCATCTCGGCTGCCTGGGTCAGGCTCTGGTGTTTATGTAAAATCGCTTTGGGAAATCCCGTAGTTCCCGAAGAAAAATAGATAGCTCCGTAATCTTCCTCCGTCAGTGCAATATTAGGCGACTGGCTGGAGCAGTCTGCCACCAGCTCATGATAACTCTCCGCAAAATCCGGGCATCCATCTCCTACATATATAAGAAGTCTTCCCTTGCTCAGACGCTCTGCGTTCGTCTCCATACGTCCGATGAACTGTTTGCCGAACACAATCACATCCACCTCGGCAAGCTCCACGCAGTAGAGTATCTCTTCTGCATCATAACGGAAATTAAAGGGAACCGCAATGGCTCCTGTCTTCAGTACACCAAAATAAATAGGAAGCCATTCCAGACAATTATACATCAGAATTGCCACCTTATCTCCTTTATGAATCCCCCTGCCCAGCAGCATATTGGCAAAACGGTTGGCCTTCTCGTCAAATACGCTCCATGATATCTCCCTGCGGTAAGGCTCAAACCTCCCTGATTCTATCAATTCATATTCTTTCCAGGTAATTCTTCTGTTGTCCTTCTCGTCAGGATTTAACTCTACCAGAGCCACCTCGTCCGGGTATAATCTGGCATTTCTCTCTAAAAATTCTGTAACCGGCATAATCTTTTGTCCTTTCCCCCATCTCGGAGTTTTTTTCCTCTAAAAAGTATATCATGTTTTATGGGTACTGCCTACAAAAATATTAAGGCTTTTTTTACCATTTATTCAAATTATTTTTGCTGGACTTCTCCCTGATAAGGTTTATAATAGAAATATGGGTTTCATAGATAATAATATGAATTACTACAATAAAATAATAAAAGAAAGGTATGATATTATGGCTTTTACTATTATTACAGACTCTGCATCCGATATTCCCCAGTCCGTAATCAGGGAATTTTCCCTGCATGTAATTCCTACACCGGTTACCATTGACAATACCGATTATTTCGACGGTGAAACCATTATGCCTGATGAATTTTATAAGATTCAGAAGGAAAATAAATCCGATATCAAAACCTACCATATCAGCCAGATGATGTTCTACGACCACTTTCTTCCTTTCGCAAAGCGAGGAGATGAAGTGCTCTACATCTGCTTTTCCACTGGAATTGCCGGAACCTTTCAGGCAGCTAATCTTGCAAAACAGGATATCCTGGAGGAATACCCGGATTTCAAAATTACCATTATAGATTCCAAATGCGCTTCCCTTGGCTTCGGACTGGTTGTTTACAAACTGCTTACCATGCAGAAAAACGGCGCTCCCAAAGAACTTATCATTGAAGCAGCACAATACTTCTGCGACCATATGGAACATGTTGTGACTGTTGGAACCCTGGAATATCTGGCGAGAGGCGGCAGACTCAGCAAATCCTCCGCAACCGTAGGCAATGTGCTGGACATCAAACCTATTATTATTGTCACAGAAGACGGAAGACTGGAATCCGTTGAAAAGGTGCGTGGCATGAAAAAGACTATCCGCCGCTGTCTGGAAATGGTAAAAGAAAAAGGCTCCAGTCTGGATAAGCAGGTGATTGGGGTGGTTTATGGAGCCGACCCGTCCTTGTCCGAGCAGGTAAAACAGATGCTCCGTGATGAGTTTCATGTACGAGATATCCTTACCGGGCAGGTAGGCTGTGCCATTGGCGCCCATACCGGTCCCGAAATTCTGGGCATTGTCTTTGAAAATGCCTGCGACGAACGCTTTGAACAGTATTTAGTGTAAATATATCATCAGGCAGCCAAACTCCGGGAGAGAATCTCTCCCGGAGTTTTATATCAACATTATTATACATCTTCATCAATTCCAATTGAACGCTCAAAAATTCTTCCGGCAATATAGCTTTCTAAAACTGTTTCTAACATTTGAGGCGTAACCATACGATACCTTAATACATATTTTAAATTTTCAACGAACCCATCATATTCTAACCTATCATCTTTTCTTATTACAACTCCACGATTATCACCACGTAAAAACTGCAACAAATACGATGCAACAAAATTTTCATTTATAAATGCCAGTTCTGTATCACTATTATTATCATCAACAATCTGAATTGGTTTTCGACGCAACAACCAGTATGCAGAATATGCATGAACTTTTATAAAATTAATCCTATCTATATGATGGAAATTTTTTAACCTATCAATGTCTGCAAAATAATCAATAACAGCTTGATTCAATAAATTATAGGATACTATAACATTACTTTTAAACTTACTACGTTCTATAAATATATTCAAATATTCTTCAAGAGCATCGTATCTATTCATAATTTTTTCTTTGCCAAAATGTTCAATAATTTCTTCATAATCATAATTAGATTTGTTCGTCGCCATTATAAAATCCCACCTCACACTTCATTACCTCATCTAATGCAAAACTATTTGCAAAAAAACGATAATTTTCTAAATCTTTCTTTTCCTGACTAGTTGAATAATCTGGTGCTGTATTAGGCAAAATATGTTTTCTTATCTTTCCTTCCTCTAATAATTCTATAAACTTTTCAG
>CAZRZM010000086.1:0-12926 GCA_964604575.1 uncultured Acetatifactor sp. | reverse complement strand
AAAAGAGGAGGACTTACCCTTGCTGGAAATTAAGACAAACGATGCTGAATCTGCTGCCAAAATCATTGTAGTAGGTGTTGGCGGTGCAGGAAATAATGCTGTTAATAGAATGATTGACGAGAGAATTGATGGTGTTGAATTTGTTGGAGTAAATACGGACAAGCAGGCGCTGCAGTTATGTAAGGCGCCTAAATTGTTACAGATTGGTGAGAAGCTCACCAAAGGACTTGGTGCAGGAGCCAAGCCTGAAGTTGGCGAGAAAGCGGCTGAGGAGAGTATGGAGGAGATTTCCGCATCCCTCAAAGGCGCAGATATGGTTTTTGTCACCTGCGGTATGGGTGGCGGTACCGGTACCGGCGCAGCTCCGGTTGTAGCGAAGCTGGCAAAGGATATGGGTATTCTGACGGTAGGTGTTGTGACAAAGCCTTTCCGGTTTGAGGCAAAGGCACGTATGGTAAATGCACTCAGTGGTATCGAACGCATCAAAGAGAATGTGGACACGCTGATTGTGATTCCCAATGATAAACTGTTAGAGATTGTGGACAGACGTACCACGATGCCGGAGGCGCTTAAGAAGGCGGATGAGGTGTTACAGCAGGCAGTCCAGGGAATTACGGATTTGATTAATGTTCCTTCCGTAATTAACCTTGATTTTGCAGATGTGCAGACAGTTATGAAGGACAAGGGTATTGCCCACATTGGTATTGGTGAAGGCAAGGGTGATGACAAGGCTCTGGAAGCTGTGAAGATGGCAGTGGAAAGTCCCCTGCTGGAGACTACTATTTCCGGCGCTTCCCATGTTATTATCAATGTATCGGGTGACATTACACTGGCGGATGCTTCCGATGCGGCAGGTTATGTACAGGATTTGGCAGGCGATGAGGTTAACATCATCTTCGGTGCAATGTATGACGCTTCCAAGTCGGATTCCTGCACAATTACCGTAATTGCTACCGGTCTGGAGGATATGGGTACGAATACCGTACAGAGCCGGCTGGGAGCAGGTACTGCATACAGACAGCCCACAGCACATATTTCTCCCAATGCGTTAAAGGGATTAAATATTCAGCCGGGAGCAGCAGGCACACAGCCCATGGGAACCACCCAGGCAGTAAAACCGCTTCCCGGTATCCATAAACCTACGGATATCCGCAGCTCTGTAGAGGAGAAGTCTCTCAAAATTCCTGATTTCCTTCAGAGAAAATAGGATGAATGTAGATATGTAAATGACAATAAATATAATAACAATAAACAAAATCATTTAGGCACGTCCGAAACACTATAAAGGTTCCGGACATGCCTTTTTATTTTTCTTCTGTAGAATTCTTTTTCCTTTCCTCAAACAAAGGCATATAAAGCCCTTCCGGTAATGTGGTCCCAGAGGGGTACGCCCCGGCCGCGCAACCATATACAACCATATGCAGCCATATCCCCCATGTCGAATCCTTTAGAAAGAAAATTAATTCTCCCCCCTTCTTTTTGACAAAATCTTTTTAGGACTCCCTTTATAATAATTATGAAAAGGGTGATGCGATGTATTATGAACTTTATATTGATAGTTTATTCCTGGTAAATTTCGTTATGAACCTATATCTGCTACTCCTTGTGAATAGAAGCTGCATGTGCACTGCCACGCGCATGAGGCTGGTTCTGGGTGCGGCAGTGGGGGCAGGAATGTATCTGGTTCCATTTTTTCTGGGCGGTGCAGTATGGTGCAGAGTGCTGTCAGGTTTTCTGGTGGGCACTGTTTTAATGGTAGTGGTTGCATTTCCAGTCCGTACTCTGCGGGCGTTTGGGAGAATATGCGAGAAACTCTTTCTGTATTCCCTGCTTATGGGTGGCGCACTGCTTTTTATGATGCGGCTGCTGTCCCATCTGCCGGGCGTTACCATGAGTATTTTTATGGTACTGGGCGGCGGTGCTCTGTTTGGAATGGGAATCGGATACCTGCAGCAGCGAAGAAACAACAAAAGTCATTTGTGCAGAGTAACACTCATTAATCAAAAAAATAGAATGACGGTGACGGGACTGCTGGATTCCGGCAATGGTCTTGTGGAGCCTATAAGCGGCAAGCCGGTTTCCGTCATTGAAAAAAATGTGTTTTTGAGTCTATGGAGAGAAGATGCGTTATACCGGGCAGTTCCCTATCACAGCATTGGAAAAAAGAGAGGGATTCTGCCGGGATATCTTCTGCCGGAGCTTCAGATTGAAGTGGATGGAATGGTTAAGACTTGTAAGGATATTTATATTGCAGTTACCGAAGAGGACATCAGTGGAACCAGGGATGGTGTAAGAATGATTGTGAACCCCCAGCTTTTGGGTCAGGGGTAGTAAGGGATGGGTGTGAAAAAATTTTTTTCACATTAAAATTTATGCCTGCGTCCAAATTTTCAGATTGCGGCAAGAATGGAGATTATTATGATTATAAAAATGGCAATTCCGGGTAAAATGCAGTTAAAAATGATTCGGAGAGAAACAGGTTTTCTGGGACGAAAAGGTGATATACATTATATAGGAGGTGCAGAAGTGCTCCCCCCACCTCTGGAGCCGGTCAGGGAGAATCAGGTTATAAATGATTTGGGAACCGAGTATGAGGATGAGGCAAAAGCGATATTGATAGAACATAATCTTCGTCTGGTGGTGTACATAGCCAAAAAATTTGATAATACAGGGGTGGGCGTGGAGGATTTGATATCCATAGGAACTATAGGGCTGATAAAGTCTATTAACACTTTCAAGCCTGATAAAAATATCAAGCTTGCCACTTATGCTTCCAGATGTATAGAGAATGAAATATTAATGTACCTCAGAAGAAATAATAAGACCAGGATGGAGGTGTCCATTGATGAGCCGCTGAACGTGGACTGGGATGGCAACGAACTGCTTTTGTCTGATATTCTGGGGACGGACGAGGATATTATTTATAAGGATTTGGAAAATGAGGTGGAGCGCAAACTGCTGGAGGGCGCCATTGAGAAGCTTTCGGAGAGGGAGAAAACAATTATCCATCTTCGTTTTGGGCTGGGCAGTCTGGACGGGCAGGAGATGACCCAGAAAGAAGTGGCAAATTACCTTGGTATTTCCCAGTCTTATATTTCCCGGCTGGAGAAAAAAATCATGCGTCAGCTCAAAAAGGAGATGAGCCTGCATATTTAACCTTTGCAATACATGGAGATGTGGTATATAATGATTCTGCGTAGCAGAATACATGACGGTTTCACCGTCATGCCACCGCTTACGCGGTGCATTATATTAGTCCATGGCTTGAAAAACAAATGTCTGCTTCGCAGCCGCTTGTTTTCCTGCGCACATGGTATAATGATTCTGCGTAGCAGAATACATGACGGTTTCACCGTCATGCCACCGCTTCGCGGTGCATTATATGAGTCCATGGTTTGCGCATGGTATAGATTTTGTTGGCGTATGGCATAAAAAGCAGGTAGGATAATGCGATGATAAAGCGTGAAGATATATTGTCAATGGAATATTTGAAGAAAACGGAGTATACCGGCTGTCATCAGGGAATGCGCTATCGTCTGGAAGGGTTAAATGACGAAGAGGGCAGGAAGAGATTAAAGGTGACAGTCTGGCCGGAGCCTTTCAATTTTTTTACGACGCCGGAATCGGAAAAAACCAGTCAGTGGTTTGATTTTGACGAAGACGGTGTGGCAGATGCCGTTCGCTGGATGAATGACAGGCTGTTTGAAGAAAAGGAGCGTTTTCGTCATTCTTCCGATAATTGGGACAATTATCACTTGAGTTAGGAAATAACGTACCTTGGAGAAAATATATGATTAAATATATAATAAGGGATATGTCAGAGGCTATGCAGTACCTTCCCTATGGTGTGTTTGCGGGACTGGTGGCTGCTGTGTTTGTGCATGTTCTGAATTTGTTCAGGCTAAAAAAGGGTAAAAAACCAGTGCCGCTTCTGGCGTTTACCTGTCTGATGGTGTATGTGGCGATTATTTTCTGTATTACATTCTGGTCCAGAGAGAGCGGAAGCAGGAATAAAATAGATTTGGAGCTGTTTTCCACATGGGGTATTAATAAAAGGAATAATGCGTATGTGATAGAAAATGTGCTGCTGTTTATTCCTTATGGGTTTATTCTGTCATGGAACTGGAAGCCTGTCAGAAATCTGTTTGTATCGCTGGTGGTGGGGCTTTTTACCAGTCTCGGTATTGAAACCATGCAGCTTATTACGGAACGGGGATATTTTCAGGTGGACGATGTGCTTACCAACACACTGGGTATGCTGATTGGAACTTGTCTGTTCTTTATACTGTGTGGCTGGAGAAAGAAAACATAAGAGGTTTAAAATGCAGATGTACGAAGTGACCGCCATGTCGGAAGACATGCAGACGGTAATCCGGAAAACAATTTTATTTGCGGACAATGAGGAAGATGCCATAGACCGTATGCAGGAACTGCTCAAGGAGCAGAAGCTGGAATACGGAATTTGCATGGCATCTGAAATGTGATTCCCGCGAGGGTCAGCAACCACGCTGTAGCGGGACTGTTGCCTTCTGTCCGGTTACGCCATAAGATAGGTGCGCATGGTGCGCAGGGCATTTTTTTCGAGACGGGATACCTGCGCCTGGGAGATGCCGATGTATTCGGCTACTTCCATCTGTGTTTTGCCTTCAAAGAACCGCAGGGAGATAATTTCATATTCCCGCTCGTTTAGTTTTTTCATTGCCTCGCTGAGGGAGAGATGTTCCACCCAGGTCTCTTCCTTATTTTTTTTGTCTGAAATCTGGTCCATCACATAAAGAGTGTCGCCGCCGTCAGTGTAAATCGGCTCATAAAGACTCATGGGATTCTGGATGGCGTCCATGGCATATACGATATCCTCCTTGGAGATTCCCACCTCTTTGGCAATTTCTTCGATGGTGGGTTCTTTGAGGTTCTGGCGGGTCAGGGTGTCCCTTGCGTAGATAGCTTTGTAGGCAGTGTCTTTTAAGGAGCGGGAAACCCGGATGGAGTTGTTGTCCCGCAGAAACCGACGAATTTCGCCAATAATCATGGGCACTGCATAAGTAGAAAATTTTACATTAAGAGAGGAGTCAAAGTTATCTATGGCTTTGATAAGACCGATACAGCCAATCTGAAATAAATCATCTACATTTTCATTGCTGGATGAAAAGCGTTTGATGACGCTTAAAACCAGTCTGAGATTTCCTTCAATATACGTTTCCCTTGCAGCCTGGTCTCCGGCCTCAATGCGGGCAAAAAGAGCTTCTTTTTCTGCAGCCTTAAGTAATGGAAGCTTTGCCGTATTGACACCGCAGATTTCAACTTTTCCCTGTGACATATGATACCTCTCATTTCCGCGCGAACCGGCGCATTTCATTTTGATGTATTGGTAGTATGTACATCTTGAGGGAAGGATATTCAGTAAAAAGAAATTTTGGAAGACAAGATGATTATTCGGAGTATATGGAATAAAATAGGGATAGAAAGGGGGATTCATATGCTTTTTTCAGAGTTAAAATGTAAGGATGTCATCAATATCAGAGACTGCAAAAAACTGGGCAGGGTGTGTGATTTGGAGTTTGATGAGTGTAACGGCTGTATCTGCAAAATCATTGTTCCCGGAGGAAACAAAATGATGAGTTTTCTGCGCTGTGAGCCGGATTTAGTCATCCCTTATAAGGATATCCGGCAGATTGGACCGGACATTATTTTGGTTGACATTAATTGTTGATTTTATTATAATTAATGAAAATGATACGATTTTTTGTGAATTTTGCAATAATTCATGGATTACATGTGATATGGGTATTGCAGACAAGTTGTGAGGAGCAGGAGGAGTTTATCAATGAAGTGTCCGTTTTGTAGCCATGAAAATACAAGGGTAATTGATTCCAGACCAGCAGAGGATAACAATTCCATCCGCCGCAGAAGAGTCTGTGATGAGTGCGGCAAGAGATTTACTACATATGAAAAGATAGAGACAATTCCCCTGATTATTATTAAAAAGGACAATAACAGGGAAACTTATGACCGCTCCAAGATTGAAGCAGGTGTGCTGCGCGCCTGCCATAAGAGACCGGTCAGCGTGCAGAGTATCACTGCATTGATTGATGAGGTGGAGAATGAAATTTTTAATATGGAAGATAAAGAGATTCCCAGTGAAGTGGTGGGAGAACTTGTGATGAATAAACTCAAAGAACTGGATGCGGTTGCCTATGTGCGTTTTGCCTCCGTATACCGGGAATTTAAGGATATCAATACCTTTATGGATGAATTGAAGAATGTGTTACAGTAGAACATTCCCATAGCTGGGAATATAAAAAGCGCAATTCAGAACAGCCGTTATTTATTGCTAATAAATGACGGCTGTTTTGAATTGTGCTTTGCAGGAAAGCTCCGTGAAATATCCAGGCGCCAACAGTCCTTTCGCCAGGGTTCGTCTTTGGCAGGGTACGACAGTCTGTTTTGAGGTAACTGTATGCTATGGAGGTAAGACTCTATGGATTTTGGCAGCCTGTGCTGACGAAATCCATATGTCAGAGGCTTACCGGAATGTATTGCATAATGTTACCTCAAAACAGACTGTCGTACCCTGCCGGTAGGCATCTGAGTTCAGGCTTGTTGGAATCCCATTAGTGAAATTTCTGTTTCTGGGATTTTGTTCTGGGGCGGCAGAAATGGTACAGGCACAGCAAATACAACACACACAGGATGAGCTGGCTTGCCAGCAGGCCCCAGAGGTATCCGGTGATTCCAAAGGTGGGAACGGTGGTGAAGATAAAGGCGAGGCGCACCAGAAGGCATACGGCGTTCATGATGAAGATGCGTCCTGCCATGCCAAGTCCCTGAAGAATACTGGAAAGTGTGGTATCCAGATAGATAAAAGGACAGATGAAGCCAAGGGTCGTGATAAAATGTCCTGCAAGGGCGCTGTCAAAAAGGGTTTTACCCAGATAATGTCCCCAGAATCCAAAACCGCACATACACACCACCCCCAGCAGACAGCAGTATTTTACGGTGCGCAGGGTGGCGCTTTTGACTGCCTTCATATCGCCCAAGGCATAGCTTTCCGATATCATGGGCAACAGCAGCACGGATACGGAGCTTGTGAGGGCATTTGGGAAAAAAATAAGTGGCATCGCCATACCTGTGAGTACACCGTAGACGCTTAAGGCGGTGGCAGTGTCGTAGCCGTAGAGCTTTAGTCTGGAAGGGATGGATACGGATTCCACACTCTGGAGAAGATTCAGGACGATACGGTTGGCGGTCAGTGGCAGGGCAAGCTTCAAAATATCCTGGTAAGCGGTACAAAGCTTTTGGGAGCGGTGGGTCAGGAGCGGGAGACTGCGGGTATGGTGGTCCCGGACATAACAGAAATAAATGGCTGTGACAGTAACCAGCATGGAGAGAAATTCTCCCACTGTTAATCCCAAAACAGCCACATTAATTGTGGGAGTGGTATTTTGGGACGCTGCGTACCAGGCAAGAAGATATACACAGCCCACCCTTGCAATTTGCTCCACAAGCTGTGCAGCGGCGGGTACGGCAGTTTTTTTCAGACCGTAAAAATAACCGTTGATGCAGGAGTGGACTGCACTGAGTGGAATAGAAAATGAGAGAATACGCAGCATGGACACCGTCCGCGGTTCCAGCAGCAGGAAGTTTCCAATGTAATCGGCAAAAAAATAGACAAGACCGTTACATAACAGGGAAAGAGGAAGGGAAATACTAAGTCCTGCGAACATGGGAAGATAGGAGGTATGCCCTTCTTTGGCGCTGCGTTCTGCCACAAATTTGGATATGGAAGTCTGATAGCCTGCGGCAGTCAGGGAAAAGGAAAGAGCCAGTACGGGGCTTAATAGCTGATAGATACCCATACCCTCTTCGCCGAACAGTCTGGCCAGATAAATTCGATAAAAAAAGCCGATAGCGCGGCTGATAAGTCCTGTGATAGTGAGAATGAGTGTTCCTAAAATAAGCGGATGGCGTTTTTTTAACTGCATTTTTTTACCATGTAACAAGCTTTTCAACAGTATATGCGAAAGCAGGAGTTGACAGAACGTAAGCCTGGTGTTATATTATTCATGTATTTCCTAGTAGCGTAGTATAAATTAAGTAAATCGTAGAAATAAATAATACATATTACCACAGAAATATGCGGATTCTGATTGTCTAAAAACAAGTAGGAATTAGCATATCAATGCGGAGAAAAGAGGTATATTATGATATATTTGGATAATGCTGCCACTACGAAGACGGCGCAGGAAGCAGTAGATGCGATGCTTCCTTATTTTACAGAGTATTACGGCAACCCCAGCACTATTTATGCTCTGGGCGCCCAGAGCAAAAAAGCGGTTACGGAAGCCAGGGAACTGATTGCGAAAAGTCTTGGCGCCGAAACCGAAGAGATTTATTTTACTGCCGGAGGTTCCGAGGCGGATAACTGGGCATTGAAAGCCACCGCAGAAGCTTACAGCAGTAAGGGAAAACATATTATTACTTCCCGGATTGAGCATCACGCAATCCTGCATACCTGTGAATATCTGGAAAAAAACGGATTTGAAATTACCTATCTGGATGTGGACAGAGACGGCATGATTTCGCTGGAGGAGTTAAAGGCGGCAATCCGTCCGGATACCATTTTAATCAGTATTATGTTTGCCAACAATGAGATTGGCACCATTGAGCCGGTGGCTGAGATTGGAGCCATTGCCAGGGAACATGGTGTGGCTTTCCATACAGATGCGGTTCAGGCATACGGTCAGATGCCTATTAATGTGAATGAGATGAATATTGACATGCTTAGTGCCAGTGGACATAAACTTAACGGTCCCAAGGGAATTGGATTTCTTTATATCAGAAAAGGGTTAAAGTTACGTTCCTTTGTACATGGCGGCGCCCAGGAGAGAAGCAGAAGAGCGGGTACGGAAAATGTACCGGGTATTGTGGGACTTGGGGCGGCTGTATCACGCGCCATGCGTATCATGGAAGAAAAGACAAAGAAAGAAATAGAACTGCGGGACTATCTGATAAAACGTATTGAGGAAGAGATTCCTTACGGCTGGCTCAACGGACACCGTACAAAGAGACTGCCCAACAATGTGAATTTTTCGTTCCTTTATATTGAGGGAGAATCCATGCTGATTATGCTTGACATGAAAGGTATTTGTGCATCCAGCGGCTCTGCCTGCACTTCCGGTTCTCTGGACCCTTCCCATGTGCTTCTGGGAATCGGCTTAAAGCATGAGGAGGCGCACGGCTCTTTAAGAATGACTCTTTCCGAGGAAAATACCAAAGAAGAAATGGATTTTGTGGTGGATAATCTGAAGCAGATTGTCGCAAGACTTCGTGATATGTCACCGTTGTATGAAGATTTTTTGAAATCACAGAAAAAATAGAGAGGTAGGAAGTTATGTATAGTGAGAAAGTAATGGACCATTTTCAGAATCCCAGAAATGTAGGAGAGATGGAGAATCCCAGCGGTGTGGGAACTGTGGGAAATGCGAAATGCGGCGATATTATGAGAATGTTTCTGGATATTGATGAAAACGGAATTATCAGAGAAGCCAAGTTCAAAACCTTTGGGTGTGGAGCGGCAGTAGCCACCAGTTCCATGGCAACGGAGCTGGTAAAAGGTAAGACTATTGAGGAAGCGCTTCAGGTTACCAATAAGGCGGTTATGGAGGCGCTGGACGGTCTGCCTCCTATGAAGGTACACTGTTCCCTGCTGGCAGAGGAAGCCATTCATGCGGCATTATGGGATTATGCGGAGAAAAATGGTATCAAGATAGAAGGGCTTGCGAAACCCAAGAACGATATCAGTGAACACGAGGAAGAGGAAGAGTATTAATTCTAATATGAAGAAAAAAGTAGTGGTAGGCATGTCCGGAGGAGTGGATTCCTCTGTGGCAGCCTATTTATTAAAAGAACAGGGATATGATGTGACAGGTATCACCATGCAGATTTGGCAGGACGAGGCGGGAGATATTGTGCAGGAGAACGGCGCTTGCTGCGGTCTGTCTGCGGTGGAGGATGCAAGAAGAGTGGCACAGATGCTGGATATCCCCTATTATGTGATGAATTTCAAGCGGGAATTCAAATGTCATGTCATGGACTATTTCGTGGAAGAGTATCTCAAAGGACGTACCCCCAATCCCTGTATTGCATGTAACCGTTATGTGAAATGGGAATCTCTGCTTCAGAGAAGTCTGGAGATTGGTGCAGATTATATTGCCACGGGGCACTATGCCAGAATTGACAGACTGCCAAACGGCAGATTTGCCATCCGCAATTCGGTTACGGCGGCAAAAGACCAGACTTATGCCCTCTACAGCCTGACCCAGGAACAACTGGCGCACACCCTGATGCCGGTGGGGGAATATTCCAAAGACCGGATAAGGGAGATTGCGGTGAAAGCGGGGCTCCCTGTCGCACAGAAACCGGACAGTCAGGAAATCTGTTTTGTGCCGGATGATGATTATGCCGGGTTCATTGACAGACAGGCGAAAGAGAGAGTGCCCGGTCCCGGCAATTTTGTGGATAAGAATGGTATTATTTTGGGACAGCATAAAGGTATCACCCATTATACGGTTGGACAGCGCAGAGGGCTGGAGCTGGCAATGGGAAAAAGAGTATTTGTGACCGGGATACGCCCTGAAACCAATGAGGTGGTAATCGGGGAAAACGCGGATGTGTTCACCAGGGAAGTACTCTGCGACAGGGTCAATTTCATGTCAGTTCCCGATTTGAAAGAGCCGGTGCGTGTTCTGGCGAAAATACGGTACAACCACAGCGGCGAATACGGTATGCTGGAAAAGCAGGAGGACGGAAAAGTATTGTGTACCTTTGAAAAGCCGGTCCGGGCATCCACGCCGGGTCAGGCGATTGTGTTTTACGATGGGGAATATGTACTGGGAGGCGGCACTATTTTGTAATTGAGGCATATAATAAACCAGCAATTACAAAAAGGAGCAGCACATGGATTATAGATTTAATGGAATGAACCCTTACCGAAGAAGTAGTTTTGGGTCGGTCAGCGGTACGATTGTTGACATGGTGCCTGCCAGAATTGGAAACCGACGGGCGAATGGATGTATGATTTTTGCCACAATTGAAGATGAGGAAGGGAATACGGTTAATTTCATAATGAGCCCCTCAACCTATGTGGTGGATTTTGAAACACTGTCTGTGGGGATGTCAGTCACTTTCTGGTATCAGATGGATGCGCCCATGCCCCTTATCTATCCGCCACAGTACAATGCGGTGGTAGTGGCACTGAACAAAAGCGGCAGAAATGTGGAAGTAGGGTATTTTAATATGGGCCTTGTGAATGAGGATATGACCTTACAGCTTAACATGGACGGAGCAGTAGATGTGAGAACCACCAATAACCAGTATTTCCAGGGCAATCCTGCCAACCACAATCTGGTGGTAATATATGAAACCTCCACCAGAAGCATTCCGGCACAGACTACCCCGAAAACAGTTATCGTGTTATGTGAATAATGTTATAGGCGTTTAAACTCAGGCGTGCGTTTTTCAAAGATGGTATAGTATTGGAAACCGCACGCTTTCAACATATCTCCTGCCAGGTCAAAGGAGTCTGCGATATGGGCAGCATCATGGGAGTCAGAGCCGATGGTGATAATCTCCCCGCCCAGCTCTCTGTAGCGTTTTACGATGTCACGGCAGGGGTGCATGTCGCGCATTCCTTTTTTTAATCCCCCTGTATTTATCTCAATTCCTTTTCCCTTGTCGATTAAAAGCTCCAAAATAGCGTCAAAAATATCGCCGTACTGCTCATAGGAATAGTTTTCATCTTTGGTTCTTCCGTATCTTACCACATAATCCAGATGACCATATACATCAAAATTGGAAAATTTTTTGATATTTTCCAGAATGGATTCAAAGTATTCCAGATAGGCTTCCGCATCAGTACGTCCCTCGTAAAAATCCGGATAATAAGGGTCCCTGCCATTGCAGAGATGGGAGGAGCCTATAATAAAATCAAAATCGTGGGATTTGGCATAGACAGCGTTCTGCCGCATGACGGATGGCTGTAAGCCCAGTTCCACGCCGAACAGAATACGGATTTTATCTGCATATTTTTCCTTGTATTTAATCAGGTCATACAGATAGGAGTCTGTATTCAAAAGAAAAATAGAGCCCGGTCCGTCGGGAGAGTCCGGATATTCAAAATCATTGTGCTCGGTAAAGCACATGGTGGTAAGTCCCTGGCGGATACCCTGTAAAATCATTTCCTCCATGGGGGTGTCAGAGTCTCCTGAAAAAGAAGTGTGCAGATGACAGTCGGATAAAATAGGCATGATATTGGCTCCTCTCTTAAATGAATCATATGTATGATTGTACAACGTTTCGCAGAATAGTATAGCAAAAAAGTGTCGAAAATTCATCCCAAATCTAAACAATCTATAAAAATAAGCAGAATTGGAAGATTTTTTCAATTACATCTTGAATTATCAGGGAGAATTAGGTAAAATAACATTGCTGATAAAATTTTGACAATCGGACATGCTGTGTATGATACAGAACATGGTATCCGTAATGCCAAAAGATATAAAATTAATATATTTTAGGAGGAAACTAAAATGGCAGTAAGAGTAGCAATTAATGGTTTTGGCCGTATCGGCCGTCTGGCATTCAGACAGATGTTTGATGCAGAAGGATATGAAGTTGTAGCAATCAACGATTTAACAAGCCCTGCAATGTTGGCTCACTTATTAAAGTATGATTCTTCTCAGGGTGTATACAAATATGCCAGCACCGTTGAGGCTGGTGAGGACAACATTACCGTTAATGGTAAAACCATCACTATTTATAAAGAAGCTGATGCAAGCAAACTTCCCTGGGGTGAGCTGAAGGTGGACGTTGTTCTTGAGTGTACCGGTTTCTATACTTCCAAGGAGAAGGCATCTGCTCATATCACT
>CAZRZM010000085.1:0-12960 GCA_964604575.1 uncultured Acetatifactor sp. | reverse complement strand
TCCTCTTCCGCAAGCCAAGGAGTGAAGTCTAATGCCTCATGCGGCCATACCTTTCGCAAATCTTTTATTTCTTTCAGTTTTCCTAAATTAATCAACTCTATTCCTCCTTGCCGTGCAATTAACCATTCTATCAACTCAACAATAGGCAAAATCATCTTGTCCACTCGACTTTGCCTATTTTCAACCTGTCAACTCAACCTATCATTTTCGCCATAAGCCGGGTGTTAAATCTTCCGTTTCACAGCCATCAAAACAATATGCCATTTGCACGGAAATGCCTTATTTTCAAGCCTTTTTCGGTATTCAGTTCTGTACTTTTGACATCAAGACTACGCACTCGACGTGCCCTGTCCAAGGAAACATATCCACTCCCACGCCTCTCTCCACCTTATAGCCATGCTTCACCAAATACTTTAAATCCCTCACAAGAGTCTCAGGATTGCAGGATATGTACACAATCTTTTGAGGCGCAATCCGGGCAACCGAAGAGAGAAATGCTTCATCGCTTCCGGCGCGGGGCGGGTCCATAAACAGCACATCCAGGGCAACCTTCTGCTCTGCCATCTCCACAAGAAATTTTCCGGCATCGTTCTGATAAATCTGGATATTCTTAATCTGATTGCATTTTGCATTAATTCTGGCATCCCGCACTGCATCTGCGTTTAATTCCACACCTATTACCTCTCCTGCATGGTCGCTGGCAATCATTCCTATGGTTCCAGTACCGCAGTAAGCATCCAGCACTCTCTCCGTTCCCTTTAAGCCGGCAAATTCCAGTGCTTTCTTGTAAAGTATCTCTGTCTGGACAGGATTTACCTGATAAAATGATTTCGGAGAAATACGGAAAGTTTTGCCGCATAGTACATCTTCAATATATCCTTTTCCATAAATCACCTGTTCTTTGTCTCCCAGTATCATACTGGTATTCTGGTTATTGACATTCACCACAATGGTTGTAATTTCCGGGTGCAGTTTACGCAGTGCCTTTACAAAATTATTTTTGGACGGCATGATAGGGGAGGACAGTACAAGCACCACCATAATCTGTCCCGTGGTATATCCGGTCCGCACCAGAACATGGCGCAAAAGACCATATCCGGAATCCTCATTGTATGATTTGATTTTAAAGGACTTACACAACTCCCGGACAGATACAATAATGGCATCTGCTTTCTCATTTTCCAGCATGCAGCTATCAACGGGAACAATCCTATGGCTCTCTGCCTCATAGATACCTGATATGATATTATGTTTCCTGTCATGCCCAAATACCGCATGTACTTTATTGCGATAATGCAGGGGATTCTCCATGGGGATGATTGCCTCTGTTTTGCAAAAGGGACTTAACATCTCCCGCAGTCTCTTACTCTTTATTGCAAGCTGCTCTTTATAAGGTTTATTAATCCAGTCACAGCCGCCACACTTTTTCGCCACCGGACATATTTGTTCTTTCGGAACCTGTATTGCCTGACTTTGTTTTGTCTCGGTTTGCTTTGTCCGGCTCTGCTTTACTTGATTTGCTTTTTCTGCGCTTTGTTTCGCCGAATTTTTCTTTCCTTGTTCTTGTCTTGTCCGACTCTGCTTTATCTGCTCTTGTTTTTCCCTGCTCTGCCCTGCAGGGGTCTGTTTTATCTGTTGCTGTTTTGTTCTGCTCTGCTTTTCCTGCTTTGTCCACATCTGTTCTTTCGGTGTTTTTCTTTTTTTATTTTCCATCGCAACCTCTTTTTCTACTCAAATGAGACGCCCGCAGGGACGTCCCTTTCCTGCTTATCTTTCATTCTTTACCAGTATAACCCGAAAACATGTGTCCGTCAAAAGCTTTATCATAATGCTTTACGCCAACACAACAAAAAATCCCAAAACCTTAGTCTGCTAAGATTTTGGGATTTTCCTTTTCATCGGAGTGACAAGATTCGAACTTGCGACCTCCGCCTCCCTAAGACGGCGCTCTAACCAAACTGAGCCACACCCCGTGACACAAGTAGTATTATAACGCTGTCTCAGAAAAAATGCAACAGTTTTTTTCAAATTGTTTAAATTTTCGCAACAGTTTAGCATAGCCCTTCATCCTTAGTCTCCAGCAGTTCCACCAGATACTCCCATACTCTCGCTGTGGAAGAGATACTGAGGGTCTCTTCTGTGGTATGAATATCATTCATCTGGGGACCAAAAGATACGCAGTCCAGATTCTCTATTTTACCCGCCAGCAGTCCGCACTCCAGTCCCGCATGAATAGCCTCCACTTTAGGTTTTTCGCCGTATTTTTTTTCATACAGTGCAATCATTTTATTGCGCAGGGGAGAATCCACCCGGTATTTCCATCCCGGATAATCTCCGGTCACACTGCAGGAACCTCCTGCCAGCTCCACAATGGCTGCAATCTTTTGGATCAGAGCTTCTTTTGCACTCTCCACGCTGCTGCGCACAGAAAAATCTGCCGTTACCGTTTTATCCGTCATATCCAGAATTCCCAGATTCAGGGAAGTTTCCACCAGTCCCGGCATATCCGCGCTCATCGCCTGCACACCGTTTGGCAGTGCCCAGAGTGCCGCTGCAGCTTTTCGGGTACTCTCCACCGTCACTGCCTCTGCCTCCTGCATCCTGGATGTATTCATGCTCCATTTCAAGGAAAATTGCGGGTCCCGGGTTGCCAGTTCGTCGGCAATATCCATGGATAGGTCTTCCAAGAGTTCTCCAAACTGTCCGGGATTTTCCGGTGCCTGCAAAATTTCCATGCAGACATCACTGTCCTCAGGTAGCAGTATGGTTATACGGGTCTGTCTGGGAATGGCATTATCCGCCAGTCCGCCTTTTACTGCCACCAGCCGGACAGGCATTTTCGCTGTCAGGGCATTCAGTATTCTGGCAGCCAGACAGTTGGAATTTCCGCGCTCCTTATGGATTTCTGCTCCGGAATGCCCGCCCTGCAGACCGGATATGGTTATTTCGCCAAGCAGTCCTCTTGCTTTTGTCCTCTCCACCGGGAAAATACAGTTTACTCTGGCGCCTCCGGCACAACTGGTGAGGAAAATTCCTTCCTCCTCAGAATCCAGATTCAGCATCCGGTTTGCTTTCAGCATGGACAAATCAATTTCTCTGGCACCATCCATTCCCACTTCCTCATCCACGGTGATTACAACTTCCAGTCTGGGATGCCTGATGGTATCAGAGTCAAGAATCGCCAGCGCATATGCCACGGCAATGCCATCGTCACCGCCAAGGCTGGTGCCTTCCGCATAAACATTATCTCCTGCTATGGCAACCTTCAATCCTTCTGTTTTCATATCCATAGGACAGTCCGGCGTCTTTACGGCAACCATGTCCATATGTCCTTGTAAAATTACCGCAGGCTCTTTTTCATACCCCGGCGTGGCTTCTTTTACAATAATCACATTTTTCAGTGTATCCTGTACGTAAAACAAGCCTCTTTTCCTGGCAAAGTCCACCAGATAATTGCTGATGCCCTCTACATTGCCGGAGCCATGCGGAATTTTTGTAATTTCTTCAAAATAATAAAATACTTTTTGAGGTTCCAGTCCGGATAACACGCCCATAACGTTCCTCCTGCCTTTCTTAAATTGTCAGTATCTGGCGGCATCCGCCAAATGTATGCACATACGCACCCTCATATATTATATGATATTGGGCACAATACCATGCTTTATCTGATTTCTGTAATATAAGTTTACAAAGAAATAAAAAAACGTCTGAAAGGGTCTGCATAAAATAGTTCTTGTAAAGATTGTCCGTTTTAAGATAC
The DNA here is from genome assembly GCA_964604575.1 of uncultured Acetatifactor sp. GTDB lineage: Bacteria > Bacillota > Clostridia > Lachnospirales > Lachnospiraceae > Acetatifactor. The sequence goes on along the minus strand of CAZRZM010000085.1, from coordinate 9,200 downwards.
ATTTAACGGAGTAAACTTCATGGTAAAGCTCCCAGTACGCTTTTGTCAGCTCTTCAGGGGTCATATTTTTAGGTATATGTACGGCCTCGCAGGAATTATAGGAATACATATCCGTATTATATATCCTGTTTTGTTTTTTCATTTCTTCCCAATATTTTGTTCCCGGAATCGGCGTTAAAATATAAAATCTGGGGACGACAATATGATTTTCTTCAATAAACCGGGCTGTCTCCCTGATGGATTCCAAGGTGTCGCCCTCGGCGCCGATTACCATCTCTGTGGAAATGTCGATTCCGTGTTTTCGGATGATTTTTATCTGCTCCGCGTATTTCGCGGGGTCGGCCCATGCCTTGTTCATTCCAATCAGACTTTCTCTGCTGATGCTTTCCAGACCGAAACTTAAGACATAACAGCCGCTGGAAGAAATGATATCCAATAATTCTTCATCTCCTGCAATATCAATAGAACACTGCGTCATCCATTTCATTTTTAACTTTTTAATCTCGGCACATAATCTGAGGGCATAATCCCTGTCGGAGAAAATATTATCATCCAGCAGTAAAAACTGGCGAAATCCCAGTTTTCTGACCTCCTTGATGTCCTTTATCACCTCAGAGATGTCTCTCTGCAGATACTGCCCCTGATACAGACAATATATGGAGCAGAAACTGCAGGTTTTCGGACAGCCTCTGCCCGCCTGGACCGGCAGAAAATTTCCTATTTTCTTATGTAACAGCATTTCATAGCGGGGCAGGGGCGTTTTCAGCTCGGTCAGCTTTTTCTTGTAAATTTTTTTCAGCCTCCCGTTCTTAAAATCCTCTATCATTTCACCCCAGGTTTCCTCAGAGTCTCCAATCATGACGGAGTCGCCGTATTTTAGTGCTTCATCAGGCATAAGGCTTACCATATATCCGCCTAAAACCACTGTTTTTCCCAATTCCCTGAATTTTTTGGCAATGTCTATGGTTCTCATAACGGCGTGACCCATGCTGCTGATACCAATCAGGTCGGCATCCGTATCAAAGGGAACCTCCTCTATGGTTTCATAGCACAGTTCAACGTCCACGTCCCCCGGGGTGAGCGCCGCCAGCAGCGGCAGTGCCAGCCCCACAAAATACAACCGGTTCTTTTTAACCAGATTGCCGTATTGGTCATAGGGAGTGGGCTGAATAATCAGTATCTTGTGTTTCTTATTTTTTTCCATTTTTATTTCCCATCTATCAGTTTTTTCACATACTGTACATTTACTTTCAAAGCGCCGAAGCTTAATTTCAGAGTGTCTTTTATGCCATATTTTCTGAGCATATAAAGGGCGCTTTTCGGATTAACCATGATATGATAGTACATCATCATTGTATAAAAATAATATTTTCTTATAGAAATATTGGTGGGCTTTACCACAAGATGCGCCAAATCCCATTTTTCATATTCATCTTCCCTGACAATAAAATCCTTCTTATATTTTTCATAAAGCTCTGTTCCTCTGAGCGGCGTCAGGGGCTGTAAATTTACAAATACAATGCCCAGCTTTTTAATCCAGTTTTCCAGTGCCTTAAAATCTTCTTTTTTCCAGTCAATCCCGGTGATAAAGGTGCCGTAGCATTCAACGTCATATTTTTTCAGAATACCCACTGCCTTTTCGTTCACGGCAACCTGCGTCATTTTATGATAATCCCTCAGTTCTCTGCTGTCGCAGGATTCCAGACCTACTATGACGGCGCGCAGTCCCACTTTTTGAAACGCCCTGATTACATCCTCGTTTTCTGCAATGAAATCCGCCCTGCCATAAATCAGATATCTTTTTTTAATATGATTCTTCCTTAACAGTCCCACAAACTGCAGAATCCGTTCTCTATTTACCAGAAAATCATCATCTACAATGTAAATTTCCTTCTCCCTGATGGTCTTTAATTCCGCAATGATGTCCTCCAGTTCTCTGGTAAAATAATTACCGTCGGTAATCTGTCTGCAGAAGCAGAAAGCACACTGATAGGGACAGCCGAAGGAGGTTTTGATAAGACTGCAGTTACGGTGGAACATATAATAATATCTGGAGCGGTAGCGGTCCACTCTGCTCCTGTCGGGAAATGCGTAGGGAAACCGTGTCTCCTTGAGAGGCCTGCCGCCATCCCTGCTGTAGATGCAGGGCAGGTCGTACGCAGTCCTTTTCTGTTCCAGGCGGTCAAGAAGCTCAGTGACGGTTTTCAATCCGTTTGCCCGGATGATATAATCAATGTATTCTGATTCAAAATCCTCCGGGTTTACTTCCGCATGTACGCCTCCCACCAGCACTTTAACAGCCGGATTGTATGCTTTTATTTCTTCGGCATATTTTTTTATGACGTTTACATGGGAGATATATCCGGTGATGCCCACTGCCTGCGGCTGGTATTTTTCCAGAAAAAAGGTGAGAGGCTTTTTTTCAAGAATCATATCCACAATTACGGATTTATGTCCGTGGGACCGGATATTTGAGGCAATATATTCCAGCTCCAGCGGCTCGCAGACCATCAGGTTCTGCAGTCCGATGGTATCTTTATGGGGCTTTGGGCGCACTAATAAAATTTTCATGGGTATCCCTCTCCAGACTTTATTTTTCCAGATGAAATAATGCGATTGTCGGCATATATTTTTTTTCTCTTATTATCTTTACTTCTTTTAAGCTTAAGCCTGCGTTCCCAAACAGAACCTTCATTTCCTTCACGGATAAATATCTTGCCCTGCTCGTGGTCGCTTTTAAAAAGAAATTGATAATCAGGTCTTTTAAGCTGTTCGTGGACGAACTGGCAATAATAACTGTCGCCCCCGGTCTGCATAAGTCCGCAAATTTGCAAAGCACGCCCTCTTTATCGGGAAAATACGGAAAGGCATGGGTACAGATTATGATATCATATTTCTCCGTACCCACGAAATCTTCCACAGGACATACCTGGAACAGAAGCTTTTGTCCTTTTACATTTTTCCTTGCAATGTCAATCATATTATGGGCGGCGTCAATCCCCAGATAATGAATCTGCGGGTACTGCCCGGCAATTTCATGAATGAGCTGTCCCGTCCCGCAGCCGGCTTCAAACAGCTTTAACGATGCGTCAGCCTGCAGTCTGGGCAGTACAAGCTTTAGGACCTCCCTTCTGGTTGGTCCGAGAGAATATTTCTGCACCCACAGACGGTTATATCTGCGGGCAAGCTTTTCCCATTTTTGATATTTCATCTTTCCTCTCATTCCGCCGCACAGGCGGCTGTTTATCTCCTGATTCCTTTTATGGCTTCCGCCCAATATTCCAGGGAGGCGTTAACCGCCATGCCCAGATACCGTAAGGGCAGTATTCTCTTTTTTAAGATTAATGCTGCCAGTTTTACATATAATTTATAAAATTCAAAATAAAATGCAAATCTGCTCATTTTGGAAGGGTTGATGGTTAAATGGACAAAATCCCATTTTCTGTAATCCTTCGTAACGATTCTGTCCTTGTATTTTTCATACTGCCGGGTGCCGGGCATAGGGGTAAGTATGGAAATTGTCGACAGATAAAGTTCATATTTTTTGATAAAGTCGTAGAGCTTTTTGAAATAACTTTTTTCCGCGTCGATATCTATCATAAAAAGTCCAATACAAGTAATATTGCATTCCTTTAAAATGCGGACTGCATTTAGAATAATATCAACGCTGCTGTCTTTTTCGTATTTTTTCAAAACCTCATCATCGATTACTTCCAGTCCGACGGCGCACATGGAGACGCCCACCTCCGATAACTTTTTCATATATTCAGGGTGGCCCGCAATAAAATCAGCGCGGAAATACAAGGAATAATTCTTCTTTATCTTCTCTTTTTTCAACAGATAAATAAATTGGTCCAATTTTTTCAAATCCACGTAAAAGGTATCGTCCACAATCCAGATGTTGTCGCATTGGATGGTTTTAATCTCCTCCACTACATTTTCGGGCTCCCTGCAGAGATACTGTCCACCGTTTAGAAGTGTGGAAAAGCAGTAATTACAATGGTGCGGACAGCTATAGCCCGCCTTCAGGATGGCACATGGCTTCATCGTCACGTATTTGTATTTTTTCAGATTCCGGTACAGATGTTCTCTGTCGGGAAAGGGCAGCCTGTCAATATCGAACGTCACCCGGTCATTTTTATACCATTTCCCCATGCGGTAATAACAGATTCCCTTTATGCTCCCATAATCCACATCCCGGTTGGAAATAATGGTCTCAAAGGGTTCAAATCCACCGCTGTGGATGATAACGTCAATTCCCTCAAGCTGAAAATCCTCCGGCATTACCTCCGCGTGGGGGCCGCCCACAATAGTGAGAATATCCGAATTAAATTTTTTAATAATCTTGACATATTTCTTGATGGAGGCAATATGTACAAAGTTGGCGGTCATTGCCACAACATCCGGCCGGAACCTGCGCAGGATATGTCTCAGGGACGCATGTCCAATCGTAAAATCGCAGATTTTGCTTTCCACTCCCCGTTTCCTGCAGATGGCTGTCATGTATTCCAGCTCCAGCGGTTCGGTGACAATCAGGGATAATTTGGTAAATACACTTTTAAAGCCCGGTTTTATCAATAATACTCTCATTCGTATCTCTCTTCTTTAAAGGCGCGGTACTCTGAAAAATCGTATTTATACTCCAATAGTCCTTTTCCGAGTCTCGCCACGGTATTTAACAATCTGTTAGAATGGTGTGCATAGAAGTACTTTTTTTCCAGCCTTGCCCCAAATCTCAGCTTTGTATCTTCCGAGGTCTGCCCAAAGTCAATCGCACTGCACCCATGGGATATTGCAAAACATACAATGTGATACAGCATATAATAATAGATATCTGCGGTGTTATAATCATAGTCCATGCCGCACAGCATAAAAATCAGTTTTTTTCCAGCCTGCTTGAGAAGCACAAAGCCTACCGGACTGCTTTCCTGAAAAAACACAAGCTTTACGGCATCAACTTTGTCAAAGAAACCCCTTTCCAGCTTCTCCAGCTTATAATCGGATTTCTGGTAGGTATTCAGATACAGTCTGTAGATATCCACGCTTCCGTCATTCACCGTCTTTACATTCAGGTCTCTGCACGCTGCGGCGGCTTTTTTGATTCTTCTTCGATAGGAGCTTCTCAAGTGGGCCATATATTCCTCAACGGATTCCAGATGTCTGTCCAGAATTAAGGTGGGAAGCGTTTCTCCCACAATCATCTGCTCAGCGGGCCTGCGGCCGCTTACATTTAATACAAGCTTCGCCCCCCTGATTTTTTTGATATGCTCAAACAACAGTTCTTCATCATTGGTAAGAAAACCGCAGCAGCTTAAAGAACAAGGATAGCCGATTACTTTCAGTTTCAGAAAGCATTTCAGCTTTCCAAAGGTAAAAATATTCATTCTGTTCTCATAAATCGTAAAAAAGGCATAGGAATCATTTTTTTGGATAAAAACATATTTCTGGCACAGCAGGTTTTCTTCTTTTAGCAGATTCAGCAGTTCTCTTTCAAACGGATACTCCAGAATATCCTGGACGAAACCGTAAAGCTCGTCAAAATAATCACTGATATAAATGGTTTTTTCCTGTTCAGATATCTTTTTCATAGGTTACATAATCCTTATATCTACTGTCGCATACTGCCTGGCAGAAGCTGTTGGAATCCTTGTTTTCGTCCAAAATCCATGAGGTCTCCACTCTGGTAAGCGGCAGTCCCTCCAGATGAATAAAAACCTGATTAATCAGGCCCAATGCCAGTCCTGAGCGTCTGTTTTCATCCAGGACTCCGTATTCCATGATTTTAGCCGTCTTCATTATCCGGCGGCCAGTAAGTATATTTTTCATAAAATGCTTTACGCCGAAGATGTCGCCTTTTTTGCCCAACTCGTTAAAGTCGGGATACCACATGATAAAACCTGCCGGTTTTTCTCCCTGAAATGCAAATATCAAAGAGTCCTCCTTCATAAACAAAAACAGCTCTTTTAACATTTCAATGTCTTCCTGATATGTACGCCGGTAGTAATATCTGTGGCCGGAAAAGGTTTTGTTGTTAAGGTCCGTATATATTCCTGCATCCTCAGCAAATCTTTTTTTGTCAAATGTGCGGAAGGTGTAAGTCCTGTCCAGTTTTTCAAATAATTTTTGATAGCTCTCCAGCCTTTTATCGATTGCATGGATTACATAGGTATTCATTTTCACTTCCGAAAAATTCAGGTTTCTAAAATAATCATGATAATAGCCTGGATTGGCGGCGGCAGAAAAGGAATTGACCGTATCATAATGCGAAGCCAGCAGCCCCAGTCCGTAATTTACATGGCCGTTCAGACCCACAACGATTTTCCGGCAGCCCTTCTTTTTTCCTATTTCCACTGCCTTATCCACCAGCAGCTTCACAGCATCCGGCTGTTCCGGCAGACTTTCAAAAAAACATAACTGAATATACTCCGGCAGTTCTCTGGCAAAAACCACAATCCCCTGACTTACAATCCTGCCGTCATGAACCACATTCAGCGGATATATCTCTTTGCCGTTGATAAAGCATGTATGTCTGCGGAACACTTCCCGAATCATAAAATAACTGTTATCAATAAATGCCTTATTCTGTTGGTATAAGTTCTTCCGAAACCTTAAAAACTGTTTTTCATCCTTCTTATGGCTGACTGTTATTAATTCCATTTTTTCTTCTGCATCCCTGTTGGTGTATATTGTCTTTCATAAATACCGTCTTACACGGCTTTCAGCGTCCTATGTTTTCGATATAGTCTATCAAATCTCCCACCGTATTGATGGAATGAATTTTTTCTTCCTCCAGTTCCACATCAAAAGTATCTTCTATGAGGGCAATCAGATTGATAAAGTCAAAGGAAGTGAAACCCAAATCGGTTTTTATGTTCGTCTCTATAGTAATATCATCAATATTATAATTCTTTTTTAATAATTTTTTCAGTTGGTCCAACATAGCGGCTCCTTAATTTATTATTTTTTGAATAGTGCTTTCGGCTGGTGCAGTGTAGCTGCTTCTTATTATTTTATTAGAACTTGTTTTTTCAAATTCTCCGGAAACAATCTCATAATCGTCAATGCGCATATATGGGGGAAGCGTGCGGTTGAGCGCTTCGATATGGTTTTTAAGCAGTCCGGCTTTGCTGTTACTTTCAGTACTGTTATCAGGCAGTATTTTGGCAATGACAACATCCACTCCGTTTCGGACTTCTGCCGTCACCAGACATTCCCTGACACCGGGAAGCCGCAGCAGTTCTCTCTCTATGGCTTCCGGTGAAAAATTTTTGCCGTTTTTTAATATAATCAGGTTTTTCTTGCGTCCGGTAACATATAAAATGTCATCCTCCAGATATCCGAAATCCCCGGTTCTGTAATATCCGTCTACAAAGGACTGGCTGGTTTCTTCTATGTCTTTATAATAACCGGACATAACATTCCAGCCTTTCACCAGAATTTCCCCGTCATCGGCAATCCTGACTTCCGTTCCCCGGACAACGGCGCCCACGCTGCCCCGGACATTATTTCTGTCCCGATTGACACTGATAAGCGGTGCGCATTCCGTCATGCCGTAGCCGTTCAATACGGTAATTCCTATTTCATCAAACCTGTCAATATAGGAAGCATCTAAAAAAGCGCCTCCACAGACAATAATCCTAAGCCTTTTGTTAATCAGATTCTGAAAAAGAAGATGTCTGATATCAATATGGCATTTCCTGAGCCGATTGCTTATTCTGATAAGCCTGTAGAGCATTTTTTCTTTATTCCGGTTTCTTGCTTCACGGATGATATTTTTATATATCCCCTCCAGCATGACAGGCACAACGCCGATATAATATGGATTATAATACTTAAAATCCTTTGCAGTATCCTTTAATGCCATATTGATGCATACCGTATCTCCGTTATAAAGCGGTGATAACAGGTCAGGGTGGAACCCATACATATGGTTCATCGGTAAAAGCTGCAGCATAGGGGATTCCAGATGCATATACAGTAGAGGCGCCCGCAGATTAGAGACAATATTGAACTGGGACAGCATAGCTCCTTTGACGGCTCCGGTTGTTCCTGAAGTAAATGCCAGAACAGAAAATTTATGACTGTCCGTGTGTTTTGTATCTTTGAAAAATGCTTCGGGAGCGTAAGATTCCTGCATTATTGCCTGATAAGATTCATCTATATTAATCAGTCTCAGCATATCTTTTCCAGGAAGACAATCCAGTTTTTCTTTTGTTTTGTCCGTGTAAAATAAAACTTTTATATCAAATTTTTTGATGCAAGAAGCCAGAGCTCCAGCAGCAAGCTCCCTGTCAATGGGAGCGATGACGTTGTGAAATACACTGGACAGATAAATTGTGATGTATTCATACCGATTCTCGGATAATATTCCTATGTTTCGATTGTAAATGTCATTATTTTTATAAAAAAAATAAAGAGCACATACCTGCCGAATCAGAGTATCGTAAGTTATGCTTGTTTCCTTACCATTTTTTCGGAATCTTACTGCTGTTCTTTCAGAATAATTGTCATGGAGCCCTTTTAGCATCTCGTAAAAATTCTCATATTTTACAATTTCGTAATCGTCAAATGACTTAATCTTTTGTTTTTTCATACTCTCGTTCTGCAATAATTCTAAGTCTGCCTCTCCAGCTCCCCGAGCAGGGCTCGAACCTGCTACAACCTGGTCCAAGCCGAGTGCTCTGCCATTGATATGGTTCTCTGATTGTATAATTATAACACACTTTTCCAATTATACAATCATACAACTCTATTCTAAATGATATTGGGGCCAAAAGTACTTCTTTCTGTTCGAATATTCTATTGCAGGAAGGTATGCAAAAACCTGTAAACACTAACGTCTACAGGTCTTTAAGTTACGCTATTCACTTACCTCCCCGAGTAGGGCTCGAACCTACAACAACTCGGTTAACAGCCGAGTGCTCTATCATTGATGGATATGCAACCGGAAAGTCTGCTCTTTTTACCTGATTTGATATCTCTTCATTTTTGTCGCCCCTGTCTCAGTCACCTTACTATCATTCACTAACAGCTTCAGCAAATTTCTTGTCCTCGTTCTTCCAATCCCCAGCCAAGCAGCTACTTCCTCTACTTTATATTTCATGTTTGGCTGCATTTTGCTTAAAATGATTTCTTTCTGCATCCGCGTTTTTTCTGTCACTTTTTTTCTGTCACTTTTTTCTGTCACTTTTTTTCTGTCA
>CAZRZM010000084.1:12009-12961 GCA_964604575.1 uncultured Acetatifactor sp. | reverse complement strand
CTGGGATACAAAGAACTAAGTTTTATTCGGGCATCGCCTGTCCGAAAATGCCAGTTAATTTTTGCTGCGGATGTATTTCTTTCCGCTTCCCATACTGATAACTCACTGCGTAATAAGCCTATTTCAGCAATACGCCGGAAAAGGCACTGTCTGGTTATTACATTCAGTTCAATTTCAGCAATGTCCAGCCAGCTCCCATGCTTCGGGGTATAATGTATTTCCAACTTTTTCAGAATGCGCCTTGCTTCTTCCGGCGGATAACGCTTATACAGTGGGGAAGGTTTGTGTGTATTGAGGTTGTCCATTACAAGGATAATCTTTTCAGCATCCGGATATAGGACATCTGCAGGGTATTTGATTTCCTCTGCCCAGTCCAAGGCTGTACGATGTTCCCTTACGCTTACATGATGCGCCCCTCCGAGCGGTTCTATAAAAGCAAATATGCTGACAGTTCTGTTACGGACATATTCGGAATCTGTTTTCTGGTCACTTCCGGGAATCGTCGGCAGAGGTTTCCTTGCCTCCCGGATCACAGGGGTTTCTAGAATGACTTTGGATTCTTCTTCAAGCAGGCGGACCGTCCATCTGGAATGCCCTTCCGGAATAGGACCGCAGGCAAGTTCAATGAGCCGGGTCTCTGTGCGTCCGTCCACTTTACGTCTGGCATTATCAGAATTAACATTCCTTTTGAATTCTGTAACAGCACTGACACCACCGTTTATGTATTTTGTGACGGTGTTAGCAACCGTTGCCGGACAGACACCATTGAATTTTGCACACTGTTTATGTGTCAAAACCTTTCCATACGCTTCGTCCAGATCAAGAATGATCGGGCATCTGCATCGGATTGTTTTTGAAGTTTTTTTCTTTCGGATTATGGATTTAAGTTCCTTAAATTCATCTTCTGTGAGGTTGATTATATTTTTTTTAGATCTTGCCATTAGATATCACC
>CAZRZM010000084.1:0-11999 GCA_964604575.1 uncultured Acetatifactor sp. | reverse complement strand
GGCAGAAATTACTATTAAGTATCAATATGTCAGTACACTAGCTTTTTTCCACTTTTTTCCTAAAAAGTAAAATCATAACAGAGTACTCTGTTTGAATATTTTAAAATAGCGGATTGTGGAATATGAGCAACTAAAAAAGGGGAAAACCTTAGAGTAAAATTATGGTTGGCAAAATAAAAGGGAAGAAGGAAAATCCCTCTTCCCAATCATACAGATTTAGCTTATTGTTTAATTGTCCAGAAAAAACATAAGGTGTCTGTATGATGAAAACAATGATAACTGAAAATGGAGTAACTTTCAAGGAATTAGAGAGAAATATTTATTCATGGGTATGTGGGATTGGTCGTCAGTTTACCGGAGAGTTTCTGGAACGGTATGACCGGATGCTGATGGATGAGCGGGATAAAAGCAGGTACAGGCACAAAGGAACCCGTAAGACCACAATCAAAACGGTCTATGGAGAGGTAGCGTACCGCAGGGCGGTCTGTGAGACAGCCGGGGAAGACGGGATAAGGCATTATGTGTGCCTGCTGGACGAAACGCTGGAACTGGATAACGTAGGGCTTGTTTCCACAAATATGGCAGAACTGCTGGTAAAGGGGATTACCGAACTCTCCTACCGGGAATGTGCGTCAAAGGTGAGCGGGATGACAGGGCAGACAATCAGCGCCATGGGAGTATGGAATGTCATCCAGGCACTGGGGGGAGAAAAGCGTGTGAAGAAAAAAAACAGCTTGTGGAAGAATACAAAAAAGGGCAGATTCACGGCGGAAAAGAAGTGCTTGTGCTGTTTGAAGAGGCAGACGGCGTGTATGTAAAGTTGCAGGGGAAAGACCGGAAGGAAATGAAGCAGGACAAGGCGGAGATAAAGGTGGGGATTGCCTATGACGGGTGGAAGCAGATAGGGAAAGGGCGTTATGAACTGCCGGGGAAGGTGGTAACAGCGGGATTTGCGGGGGCAAAGGAATTCCATGAATACCGTGAAGCAGCAATCGCCCAGAGATATAATCTTGACGAAATCAGCCAGCGTATCCTGAATGCAGACGGGGCATCATGGATAAAAAAAGTGAAAGACAAAAGCACCTGTTTCCAGCTGGACTCGTTCCACCGCAACAAAGCTGTCAGAGAGAAAATTCATGATCCGAAAGCCGTCAGGGAGATCATGGGGCTGCTGGAAGAAGAAAAGGTTAATGAGCTTTTTGAGTATCTGGAAATATACAGGGACAGCTTGTGGGAGGAAGGGGAAACAGAAGATGCGGAGGAACTGATAAAGTATTATAGGAATAACAGGGAAGGGCTGATACCGTACCAGTCACAGGTGAAAGAACTGCCGGAGCATCCGGAAGGGCTGGAATACCGGAACATGGGAACGATGGAGAACCATGTGTGGAGTGTGATAGCGAGACGGATGAAACATAACCATACCAGCTGGAGCCGGCGGGGAGGAAACCACCTTTCGAAGATACTGGCAAAGAAATGCAGCGGAAAGCTGTATGAAGTAACAGAGAAACTAAAACGGCCAGTCTTTGAGGAAGAGAAGGTAGAAGAACTGTACGGAGAGATTCTGATGTCAGCGAAAGCCCCGAAAAGGGATGGAAAAGGATATGGGTATCCGGCAATGGGACACATGGTCGGGCTGGAAGGGAAGATACAGGGGGGAGAGAAAGAAACTGCTTGCCATGGCGGGATTTTAAGAAGCACATCCCTGACTAAAAATAAGGTGACACAGAAAAAGAAAAATCTGTATGAAAAAAGTTGCCAACGTTTACTTGACAGTAACGGGGAAAACTCAAATGGTGGGATATATTGACAGTTGTATCCAAAAAAAGTATCATGTATAGGTAAATTATGATACCCGCACCGGGGGAAAAGAGGACATTATGGCACTTAGTAAAAAGCCTGTAACAGGCATGAAAGATATTCTGCCCAATGAGATGCAGATTCGAGATTATGTTATCAGTGTAATCAAGGAGACCTACGGTAAATTTGGTTTTACTTCTATTGAGACTCCCTGTGTGGAGAATATTGCAAACTTAAGCAGTAAGCAGGGGGGCGACAATGAGAAACTGATTTTCAAGATTTTAAAACGCGGGGAGAAGTTGAATGTGGAGGCGGCTTCCACAGAAGAGGAAGTGGTGGACAGTGGTCTGCGCTACGATTTGACCGTTCCGCTGGTGCGTTTTTATTCTAATAATGCAGCACAGCTTCCCAGCCCTTTTAAGGCGTTGCAGATGGGAAATGTGTGGAGGGCGGACAGACCGCAGAGAGGAAGATACCGCCAGTTTATGCAGTGTGATATTGACATTCTGGGGGAGCCTTCTAATCTGGCAGAGATTGAGCTGATTCTGGCAACCACCACCACACTGGGTAAGCTGGGATTTACAAATTTCCAGATTCGCATCAATGAGCGGCGTATATTAAAGGCGATGGCGGCTTACAGCGGATTTGCCGAGGAGGCTTATGACAGCGTATTTATTACACTGGACAAGATGGACAAGATTGGTCTGGAGGGTGTGAAGCAGGAGCTTCTGGCAAACGGTTTTGCCAGGGACTGTGTAGACAGGTATCTGGCACTGTTTGAAGGTCTGCAGAAAGCAGAGGATGGTGTGGCTTATCTGGCGGACACTCTTGCCGGATATCTGGATGCCGAGGTGGCACAGAGTCTTCAGGAGATTATGGAAAGTGTGCGCGCCACGAAAGGTTCTGATTTTGAAATCGTATTTGATGCTACGCTGGTGCGTGGTATGTCCTATTATACAGGAACGATTTTTGAGATTGCCATGCCGGAATTTGGAGGAAGCTGCGGCGGTGGCGGACGCTATGACAAGATGGTGGGTAAGTTTACCGGGCGGGATGTTCCGGCGTGTGGTTTTTCCATCGGATTTGAGCGGATTATTCTGTTATTGATGGAGCGTGGTTTTCAGGTGCCTGCCAGACCCAGACAGGTGGCTTATCTGATTGAGAAGGGTGTGAGCGGCGAGAAACTCTGCCAGGTCATTGCCCAGGCCCAGGATGCCCGCAGGGACGGCGCCCAGGTGTTGGTGGCGCGCATGAATAAGAATAAGAAATTCCAGAAGGAACAGTTGGAAAAAGAGGGATATGAGGAGTTTGTAGAATTTTATAGGGACCCTTTGAAAAATTAGGTAACTGTTCAGAACCATTCACAAAATTAGTATGGTTGGAAGATAACACAAATCCGGGAGGCAGATAAAATGGCAGAGTCAATGAAAGGTCTCAAGAGAACCCATCGCTGTGGCGAACTTACCGCGGCCAATGTGGGCGAGACGGTTACCGTTATGGGATGGGTACAGAAACAGCGTAATAAAGGTGGTATTATTTTCGTAGATATGCGTGACCGCGCAGGAATTTTGCAGGTTATTTTTCAGGAGAGCGACTGTGGCGCAGAGAATTTTGCCAAGGCAGAGAAGCTCAGAAGCGAGTTTGTAATCGCTGTAGGGGGCAGAGTGGAGAAGCGTGAGGCGGCAGCAAACGAAAATCTGGCTACCGGGGAGATTGAAGTGCGTGCCACTCAGGTGCGTATTCTCTCTGAGGCGGAGACACCGCCCTTTCCCATTGAAGCGGATTCCAGAACCAAAGAAGAACTGCGCCTGAAATACCGTTATCTGGATTTGAGAAGACCGGATTTACAGCGCAATCTGATTTTGAGAAGTAAGATTGCCATGAGCATAAGAGATTTCTTAAGTGATGAGGGATTTCTGGAAATAGAGACGCCCATGCTTACCAAATCCACGCCTGAGGGAGCCAGGGATTATCTGGTGCCCAGTCGTGTACATCCTGGGACGTTTTATGCGCTGCCCCAGTCGCCCCAGATTTTCAAACAGTTGTTGATGTGTTCCGGCTATGACAGATATTTTCAACTGGCAAAATGTTTCCGCGACGAGGACCTTCGTGCGGACAGACAGCCGGAATTTACCCAGGCAGATTTGGAGATGTCCTTTGTGGATGTGGAGGATGTCATCGACGTGACGGAAAGAATGGTGCAGAGAGTCTGCAGGGAGGCTGTGGGTCTGGAGGTAGCGCTTCCCATCCCGCGCATGACCTGGGAGGAGGCGATGAACCGTTACGGCTCCGACAAGCCGGACACTCGTTTTGGCATGGAACTGGCGGATGTATCCCAAGTGGTGGACGGCTGTGGCTTTGGAGTGTTTACCTCTGCGCTGGAGAGCGGCGGCAGTGTAAAAGGGATTAATGTCAAGGGTCAGGCCCAGATGCCCAGAAAGAAAATTGACGCCCTGATTGAGTTTGCAAAGGGCTATGGTGCAAAGGGGCTTGCATATCTGTCCATTCAGGCGGATGGCTCTTATAAGTCCTCTTTTGCCAAGTTTATGACAGAGGAGGAACTGCAGAATCTGGTTGAGAAAATGGCGGGCGAGCCGGGCGACTTACTGTTTTTTGCGGCGGACAGAACCAAAATTGTATGGTCGGTGCTGGGTGCCCTGCGCTGTGAGGTGGCAAAGCAGCTTGACCTGATTGATGGGGACAAATTTAATTTCCTCTGGGTGACGGAGTTTCCCCAGCTTGAGTGGAGTGAGGAGGAAGTGCGGTTTGTGGCGATGCACCATCCTTTTACCATGCCCATGGAGGAGGATTTGGAGTTTCTGGACACCGACCCTGGCAGGGTGCGCGCCAAAGCCTATGATATTGTTTTGAACGGTGTGGAACTTGGCGGTGGCAGTGTGAGAATTTTTCAGGAGGATGTGCAGGAGAAAATGTTTGAGGTGCTGGGCTTTACCAGAGAGCAGGCGCATGAAAGGTTTGGTTTCCTGTTGAATGCCTTTAAGTATGGTGTGCCTCCTCATGCAGGTCTGGCAATTGGTCTGGACCGTTTTGTTATGCTGTTAGTCAAAGCCGAAAGTATAAGGGAGGTAATTGCTTTCCCGAAAGTAAAGGATGCCTCCTGCCTTATGACGGATGCGCCGGGTGTGGTGGATGCGGTACAGCTTGACGAGCTGCAGCTTGCGATTACGGCGGGAGCGGAGGAATAAAGAGAGATTAAAAAAGGAATCAAATGCAAATATAAGGGTAGTGGTCCGGCAGCGGCAGCTACCCTTTGGGTATATTTAATGATGAAACAATGTTACTTTTTAGATGCCCGCGACCTTGCAAATACTGTCGTGCAGGAGAATGCGGGAGAGATTTTCGGGGCAAAACTGGATAAGGAGCGGGCGGAGAAGCTTTTTCCCCAAAATAAGTTCCCCAAGAATAAGAGTGAGGAAGCTTTTGGCCCGGCAAATAGAAAGTGGGGAAAACATCAGGCAGAAAGCCTGGGAGCGGGACTGCTGTTACAGTATGCCCTGCAGGAGTATCTGGCAGGAACAGAGGCGGAAGGGTTTATTCCGGTGACGCTTTCGCAGATAATGGAGGATGTGCGTCCGGCGATATTTGTTTCTCTAAGATATGGGGAAAATGGGAAGCCGTATCTGAGGGATATCCCATTGTATTTCAGTCTGTCCCATTCGGAGGGAAGGGTTATTTGCGCAGTCTCGGATGCAGAAGTGGGAGCGGATTTGCAGTATCCCAGGGATATGGATATGACAAAGATAGTAGCCAGATTTTTTGCAGAAGAGGAAAAGAGGGAGTGGAAGGAGCTTCCCTTGAAAAAACAAGAAGAGTTTTTCTACCATCTATGGACGAGAAAGGAAGCATATGGTAAACTGACAGGCGAGGGTGTGGGAAAAACGATATCACTTGATATGGGAAAGGCGCAGCCTGAAAATACGTCTGATACGCAAACAGCGGTGAATATACCAAATGAGGATAGAAACCGCAGGCTGGAGTGGGCAGAATATTTCCACGATGGAGCATATATTGCGGTATGTTATGAGATAAAATAGATTTGGGAGATAGTCGGCAAATGAAAAGACTAATGTTTTTTTTGAAAGGTTATGAGAAAGAAGCTGTTCTGGCGCCGTTGTTCAAACTGCTGGAGGCATTTTTTGAACTTCTGGTTCCACTGGTAATGGCAAGTATCATTGACAAAGGTATTGCCAGTGAGGATATGGGTTATATAGACAAAATGGGAGCATGTCTGCTGGTACTGGCGGTGGTGGGACTGGTGTCCTCCATTACGGCACAGTTTTTTGCAGCCAAAGCGGCAGTTGGATTTTCCACCAAATTGCGACAAGCGTTATTTAATCATATTCAGGATATGAGTTTCACCAATATTGACAAGGCGGGTACATCCACCATGATTACCCGTATGACAAGCGATGTCAACCAGATTCAGTCGGGAGTCAATCTGGTGCTGAGGCTTTTCCTGCGTTCACCAATTATTGTATTTGGTGCCATGATTATGGCGTTTACCATAGATGTTAAAAGTGGATTTATTTTTGTGGTGGCAATTCCACTTTTAACGGTTGTGGTATTTGGTATTATGTTCTACACCATTCCTTTGTATAAAAAGGTGCAGGATAAGCTGGACAAAGTGCTGGGTATTACCAGAGAAAACCTGACGGGTGTGCGTGTGATTCGTGCTTTTCATCAGGAGAAGCGCGAGGAACAGCGGTTTACAGAGAATAATCAGGCACTCTCTGCCCTGCAGATGTTTGTGGGTAAAATCAGTGCCTGCATGAATCCCGTAACATATGTTATTGTTAATGGGGCAATCATAGCGTTGATTTATGTGGGAGCCATCCAGGTTAATATTGGTGTACTTACTCAGGGTGAAGTAGTGGCGATTATTAACTATATGTCCCAGATTCTCGTGGAGCTGGTGAAACTGGCAAATCTGATAATCACAGTGACAAAAGCGCTTGCCTGTGCAGACCGTGTGGCGGCAGTATTTGAGATTACGGAGGATAAAGAGGTAGAAAAGAAAGAAGAGAGCATAGAGAAAGAGATAGAGCTGAAAAAGACAAATTTGAAAACGACAGAGCAGAAAGAGACAGAGCAGGACGGGGCGGATGCGGTGTCAGATGTACCTTATCTGTGGTTTGACCATGTAGCCTTAACCTATAAGGATGCGGGCGCTGCCACTCTGCATGATATCAATTTTGTGGTGAATCGTGGCGATACGGTGGGGATAATTGGAGGTACCGGTTCCGGTAAATCCTCACTGGTGAACCTGATTCCGAATTTTTATCCGGTGACAGAAGGGGCTGTCCGGCTGGAGGGGCAGGATATCCGAAGGATTCCGGAAGAGGAACTTAGAAGCCGCGTGGGCGTGGTTCCCCAGAAAGCAGTTTTATTCAAAGGGACGATTCGCAGCAATTTACAGTGGGGGAAACCGGATGCCACCGAAGAAGAACTGTGGCAGGCTGTTGACCTTGCCCAGGCGCGGGAAGTGGTAGAAGGCAAAGATGGCGGACTGGACGCTGAGATAGCCCAGAACGGTAAAAATTTGTCGGGAGGTCAGAGGCAGCGTCTTACCATAGCAAGAGCACTGGTGCGCAGACCGGAGATACTGATTCTGGATGACAGTGCTTCTGCGCTGGACTATGCGACGGATGCCAGACTGCGCACGGCACTGCGTTCCATTCAGGATACCACCACTTTCATTGTATCCCAGAGGGCATCCTCCATTCGTCATGCAGACAAGATTATTGTGCTGGATGATGGTGAGATTGCAGGCATTGGAACCCATGAGGAGCTGCTGAAGGAATGTACAGTGTATCAGGAGATTTATTATTCCCAGTATCCAGAGAGTTCAAAGAACTCTCTGAATTCACAGGATTTAAGTAATCCTCAGAATAAAGAGAATGCCCAGGATTCTATGCAGGAAGGAGGCAGATAACATGAGTCAGAAGGAAACTGTCAAAAAGATTCTAAGTTATATCCGTAAGTATTGGTTTATGGTAGGACTGTCTCTGGCACTGGCGGCTCTTACGGTGGCGCTTACCTTATATATTCCGATTCTTACCGGTAATGCAGTGGATTTGCTTCTTGGAAAAGGGCAGGTGAATATGCAGGGGATATTCAAAATTATGATTACCATCGCTGTTGTGATGATGATTACTGCTATTGCACAGTGGGTGATGAATACCTGCAACAACTATATCACATACCATGTAATTCGTGATATCAGGGAGGATGCGTTTCATAAGCTGGAAATACTGCCGCTGAAATATCTGGATATCCAGGCATATGGGGATATTGTGAGTCGTGTGATTGCGGATGTGGATACCTTTGCAGACGGTCTTCTCATGGGATTTTCCCAGTTGTTTACCGGAGTTCTCACAATTGTGGGAACCTTGGGCTTTATGCTGGTGACAAATATCCCAATCACCTTTGTGGTAGTATGTATTACACCCGTTTCATTTCTGGTGGCAGGTTTTATTGCAAAAAAAACATATGTTATGTTCAGGGAACAGTCTGAGACCAGAGGGGAGCAGACCTCTTTGATTGAGGAAATGGTGGGCAACCAGAAGATTGTAAAGACTTTCTCCAGGGAAAAAGCAGTAAAGGAACAGTTCGAGGAGATTAACGGCAGACTGCAGAACTGTTCCCTGCGCGCAATCTTTTTTTCTTCCATTACCAATCCTGCCACCCGTTTTGTAAACAGTCTGGTTTACGCAGGGGTGGGAGTATTCGGTGCGATGTTTGCCATCAGGGGCGGCATCAGTGTAGGACAGCTATCCTGTTTTTTGACTTACGCCAATCAGTATACCAAGCCTTTTAATGAAATATCGGGTGTTATCACAGAGTTACAGAACGCTGTTGTGTGTGCTTCCCGTATTTTTGTGCTGATTGAGGAGCCGCCCCAGATACCGGATGCAGAGAGTGCGAGAGTGCTGGAGGATGCCAGAGGCAATGTGGATTTACAGCATGTCTGTTTCCAGTATGTGCCGGAGAAAAAGCTGATTCAGGATTTTAATCTGTCTGTGAAGCCGGGGCAGAGAGTTGCCATTGTGGGACCTACCGGCTGTGGCAAGACTACGGTTATCAATCTGCTGATGCGGTTCTATGATGTGGCAGAGGGAAGCATTCGTGTGGAAGGGACCGATATCCGGGAGATTACCAGAGGAAGTCTCCGCACCAACTATGGTATGGTATTGCAGGAAACCTGGCTGCGCAGCGGCACCATCCGGGACAATATCTGTATGGGAAAACCGGATGCCACCGAGGAAGAGATGCTGGCGGCAGCAAAAGCGGCCCATGCCCATAGTTTTATCCGGCGTCTGCCTAAAGGGTATGATACCGTTATCACAGAGGACGGCGGCGGACTTTCCCAGGGACAGAAACAGTTGTTATGTATTGCGAGAGTTATGCTGTGTCTGCCTCCCATGCTGATTCTGGACGAAGCAACTTCTTCCATTGATACCAGAACAGAGTTGAAAATACAGAATGCTTTCGCAAAGATGATGGAGGGTAGAACCAGCTTTATCGTGGCACACCGCCTTTCCACCATTCAGGAGGCTGATGTGATTCTCGTCATGAAAGACGGGAATATCATAGAGCAGGGCAACCACGAGAGCCTGCTTCGTGAGGATGGATTTTACGCGAAGCTTTATAACAGTCAGTTTGCAGTGTGACGAAACCTTATAACAAAATTTTATGATGAACCATATAGAAATCTTCCGCATATGATATAAAAAGATATGCGGAGGTTTTTTTTATGGCTCTTATAGCACTTGATGCAGGACACGGTGGTGCAAATCCGGGCGCTGTATATAACGGACGACAGGAAAAGGATGATACACTGGCACTCACATTGGAAGTGGGAAGAATTCTGGAGGAAAATGGTGTGGATGTGTATTACACCAGAACTACAGATGTCTATGAATCACCCAGCCAGAAGGCAGCAGAGGGAAATCAGTCAGGTGCCGACTATTTTGTATCCATACACCGCAATTCCAGTCCATATCCCAACCAGTACAGTGGAGTGGAGACGCTGGTTTACAATCGTTACAGTGAGGCGGCGAGGCTGGCTTACAATATTAATACACAGTTGGAGCGTATCGGTTTTGAAAACCAGGGAGTCAATGAGAGGCAGAATCTGGTGGTGCTTAACCAGACTTATATGCCGGCTGTATTAGTAGAGGTTGGATTTATTAATACAGATGCAGATAATGAATTGTTTGATGAAAGATTTTATGATATCGCCCAGGCAATCGCGGACGGAATTTTAATTACACTGGGAAGCTAAGTTTAGTGAAATGTAAAAAATGCCCAATTAGAAGCCCTTAAATCCTTTGATTTGTACCCATGACTTTGTAAAACATGACGAAAAAATTAATTTTTCCATGTGAATATTGCAAAAGTATTACAAAATGTTAAAATTAGAAGCATAGTCAGGGGTGGCTAAATAATTAATGTATTGGAGGAAAAGAAAATGAGTTTCTACAAGAGGGCAAGGGCAGTGGCATCTGCGTTTGTATTGTGTTCGTCGATGCTGCTTGCTCCAATTCTGATTCCGGGAGGGCAGGCGGAGGCGGCTGCTACTTCCCAGTCAACATTAGTCTGGAGCGATGAGTTCAACGGCACATCATTGGACACATCCAAATGGACATGCGAGATTGGTAACGGTGCATCCGGCTGGGGGAACAATGAGCTGGAGTACTATACTGACCGCAGTGATAATGTGTCCGTACATGACGGAGCGCTTCACATTACCGCGAAGCGTGAGAACTACAATGGTTACAGTTACACATCTGCCAGATTAAAAACAGAGAGTAAGTTCTATTTCACGTATGGCCATATTGAGGCGAGAATTGCACTCCCCTCCGGCAGTGGAATCTGGCCTGCATTCTGGATGCTGGGACAGAATATCGGTTCGGTAAGCTGGCCTGCATGTGGTGAAATTGATATCATTGAGGCAATTAATGCAGAGAATAAGGTATATGGAACCTGCCACTGGGATTCCAACGGTCATGCGGAATATGGCAACAGCTCCGGTAACTTCGATATTACCCAGTACCACGATTATGTGTGTGACTGGGACGACCAGTATATCCGTATGTATGTGGACGGCAATAAATACCATGAAATTTACATTGGCGGAAATGCAGGTAACACAGAGGAGTTACATAGACCGCAGTTTTTGCTTCTGAATGTGGCAGTAGGTGGCAACTGGCCCGGATTCTCCATTGATAACAGCAAATTCCCGCAGAGCATGAAAGTGGATTATATTCGTGTATATCAGGACAGCCGGAATTATACTTCCACATCATCCAATCCGGTTGACAATAATACCGGTAATAATCCCGGCAGCAATCCCGGTTCTTCCGGTAACCAGCCTGGCAATACCAACTCCGGTGATATCTATATTTACCAGGATATCAATTACGGAGGACGCGTGGCGTCTCTGGGACTTGGCAGCTACAGACTGTCTGATTTGCAGGCAAAGGGATTCAAAAATGATGATTTGTCTTCCATTAAAGTACCTTTTGGTTACAAGGTAACACTTTACAGAGATGATAATTTCTCCGGCGGCACAAAGGTTGTTACAGCAGACACTGCATGGATTGGTTCGGACTTTAACGATGTAGTATCTTCCATCAGGGTAGAAAAAGCACGTTACCGTATCGTAAACCGTCATAGTGGATTGTGTCTGGATGTGGCAAATGCAAGTCATGAAAGTGGTGCAAATGTACAGCAGTGGTATGCAAACGGCAATGATGCCCAGATATTTGAGATTACACAGAACAGTGATTATTCCTATGTGATAACGAGTGTTATGCATGGAAAAGCACTGGATATGGGTGGCTGGTCCAAGGATAACGGCGGTAATCTGATTATCTGGGATAACAATAACACCGATAACCAGAGATGGTGGATTACGGATTTGGGAAATGGATACAGCAGTATTATCAACAAGTACAGCAACAAAGGTCTGGATGTGGCTGAGTGGTCTACCCAGGGTGCAGCAAATGTACAGCAGTGGGATTATAATGCTCAGGCAAATCAGCAGTGGAGATTTGAAATGGTAAATTAGTCTTTTTTAGTGAAGGTGAAAGAACGCCTGCTTCTGGGGGGAAGCAGGCGTTTTTTTGTATAATAGGAAATTCCTCCTGCCGGAGGAACCTTGATGAAAAAAGCCC
>CAZRZM010000083.1:0-13066 GCA_964604575.1 uncultured Acetatifactor sp. | reverse complement strand
TATATCCTTGTCCGTCATACACAAGACACCATTCTTGCAAGCTATCTCAATGATATGAGCAAATACAATAACTTGAATGAAATCAAAAAAACCAGACTTGCCTATGACAATATTACCGTTCAGCTTTCCAGGAAAAACACTCGATTCCAATACAAGCTGATAAAAAAAGGCGGCAGGGCTTCCGAGTTTGAAAATGCCATTGAATGGCTTTGCCTGTCTGGTATCGTGTCGCAGGTTTATAAAGTGGAGCAAATCAAGAAACCACTTGAAAACTACCGTGACATTGATGCGTTCAAAATCTATGTATCGGACTTGGGACTGCTTTGTGCCAAGAAAGACTTGGCGGCGAATGATATTCTCTATATGGTAGAAGAAATCAATGACTTCAAGGGCGGTATGGCGGAAAATTATGTGCATGTACAGCTATCCATAAATGGCTACAACACCTATTATTGGGAGTCCGAGCGTGGAGCTGAGATTGATTTTGTTATTCAGCGTGACGGTCAGATTATCCCGATTGAAGTAAAGTCGGCTGACAATACCAGAGCAAAGAGCTTAAAGGTATATATGGACGCTTACAAGCCTGCCTATGCTATCAAGCTCTCTGCAAAAAACTTTGGCTTTGAGGACAACAAAAAAATAGTTCCTCTTTATGCCGCATTTTGTATCTAAAAAATTTATCATCGAAACAGTAACGCTCTCTTTTTTACATTGTGGGCGTTATTGTTTCTTAAATCAAAAGGAGAATTGATGTCAAAGGCTTCCATTTCTGAATAATCTGACAACGCAATCTCCAAACCTTTTATGGAAGCTGCCAGAAGTATTTTGTAGAATACCGAAAATACCATACATAAACTGCCGGATTATCCAATCAGTTATCAATTTCATATATCCGGTAAAGACAATTTCCATATGCCTCTACTGTAAACAGCAGATGATATCCCTCCTCTGGCGGTTCATGGTAAACCGGATTGCACAGCTTATAATTGGCCTGCTCCTCCTCATTCTCTGCTATATAACGCATTTCACCATTCCATTCATCCTTATAGAGTATCTCCTGCTCTATCCATAATCCCTCTACGGTCAGCTCCAGTTCCCGATTTCTGTCCTCACTCTCATAGAGCCTGTTTAAGACAAACCGATTGCTCACATCCCAATAATCCAGTTGCCAGTCCTTTTCTGCCGGTCTCCTGGCCAGTATATTGATATAGGAATACTGGAACGGATGTCCCATTACCACCAGGCACAGCAGATAAGCCACAATGCCGGCACAAAAGCCATACCGAAGCCACCCCTTCTTCAAAAACAAAAGAATCGCCCTGCAGCCTACAGCCATCAGAATAGCCATACCGCCATACAGAAAATAAAAATGCCTCCAGCCATTATATACTACCAGCTTTCTGTTCAACAGGGCATAGACAAAGGGCACCAGATAGAGCACCAGCACCATACCATACACAACGGCATTCTTCTGTTTCTTTATGATTACCGCCAGTGCCACTACGACCCCAGCCAAACACAAAGCCGTCAGAATCAATGGCGTCGTATACAAAATATTTAAAGGCAGGTAATCTATAGGAACTCTGTCTGTGGGCATCATAAATTCCTTTCCTGCATATACCACCCTGCCTTCCCAGCGTGAAAAGCTGGAGGCATTTCCGAGACAATACCGTAAAAATTCCATGCCATAACTCCAGAAAGCGGGCGTAACTGCTATGTATATGAAAAAATAAGCAAGAATAACCCTCAGTCCCTCTATCACCTTTTCCACATTCAACTCCCGGTCTTTGATTCCTGTAATCAAATAAAAAATACCCGGAACTGCAAAAAACCATGCCCCCAGAATCTTCACATTCGTCATAAGCGCCGCGGAAAACGCAAAAAAGAAGCCCCACGGATGTCTCCTGTTGCAGAGCCAGCGCATTGCAAAATATAAAGTAATCAGCCCAAAGGACAAAAAAACCACATCTTTATTATTGTAATGCCCCTCCGCAAAAAAACGAGGTGTCAGATAATATAAAAAAAAGGACACCAGCGACAGTTTATGACTGTGGAACAATTCATAGACAATCCCATACAGAGCCAGACATCCCAAAAAGAAAAGAACAAAAGTATACACATACCACGCATGGGCAGTTCCCACAGGAAAATCCAGTCTGTCCGTACCGGTATCCATCCGCAAAAGCCAGTAAAAACCCAGCGGATAATAGGGTGCTGTTCCATGGTCTCTTTCCACAGAATCAACGATGGTCTCTGCAATTTTGTGATGATAGATAAACCGGTTGGCGTACTCGCCTATATTATACATCAGTATATTCTCTTCCGTATACTGGTCGCTGTTGGTGCCATAATCATCACAGACCATTAATCCCAAAATAAAAGCTGCCACTATGATGACAATGCAAAACTTATTATTCCATTTCAGATATTTTTTCATCTGCCCTCAATCCCCTTTTTCAGCCTCTCCAGTCCATCCAGCAGCACTTCTCTGGGGCAGGCAATATTCAATCTGACAAATCTGTCCCCATTTCCTCCAAACTGCGTCCCCGCAGATAGATACAAACCAGTGTCAGAGCGGATTCTTCCGGCAAACTCCTCGGCGTCCTCACACACCTTTGCACAGTCCAGCCACAAAAGATACGTGGCATTGGAAGGCACCACATGTAACTGTGGCAGTTTTTCTGCCACATACCGCAGCAGAGTCTGCTTATTTTCATACAAATATCCACGCAGTTCCTCCAGCCATGGCTCTCCATGCCGGAATGCCGCAACTGCTGCCGTAATGGCAAAGGCATTGGGCTCTGCCACCTCATCCGTATTTAACCCCCGCCATACCTTGTGATGCAGATTTGCATTGGGCACCACTACCGCCGCCGTCTGAAGTCCCGCGATATTAAAGGTCTTGGTGGGCGCAATACAAGTAATACTGTTATCCCTGCAGTGCTCTGATACCGATGCAAAAGGAATATACTCACATCCCGGGTCTGTCAAATCACAATGAATCTCATCGGAAATCACCACCACATGATGTTTCCAGCAAAGCTCCCCGATGCGCTCCAAGGTTTCCTTATCCCAGATTTTGCCCACCGGATTGTGGGGATTACAGAGAATCATAAGTGTGGTCTGGGGGTCAGCCAGATTCTTCTCCAGCGCCTCAAAATCTATGTGATACTGCTCCCCATCATAGACAAAAGGGCTTTCCAGTACATGCCTGCCATTGTTGATGATGGAATTGAAAAAAATATTATAAACCGGAGTCTGAATCAATACATTTTCATTAGGCGTGGTTAATTTGCGCACTATGCTGGAAATCGCAGGCACCACTCCCGTACAGAAGGTCAGCCAGTCCGGCTCCATCACAAAATGATGGCGGCGTTCCCACCAGTCAATGATAGCATCCTGCCACTCTTTGGGAACAACAGAATAACCAAACACACCATGTTCTGCCCGCTTTTCTATGGCTTCCCGAATCTCAGGGGCTGTCTGAAAATCCATATCCGCCACCCACATGGGAAGCTCGTTTTCTTCCACATCCCATTTCAGGGAACCGGTATTTCTCCTATTCACAGGAGTATCAAAATCATACTTCATATTTCCTCGCATTCCGCCGCGTAAGCGGCATTTTAAATCAGGGGCGCAACATTGCATATAATCAACCATAGCTTCCTTCCTAATCCAGAGGCTATTCCCTGCACACAATCTTTGTTTTATCCGGGTCCACTTTATCCGGTTCTATAATCAGCTCTCCTATGGACTCCGCACGGATGGTGCCGCTTGTAGGGTTCATCACACTGTCAATCCGGTTTACAATCTCTGCGTCCACACTGGAATACTCAAACGCCAGTGTGGTGTTAATAAGCTTACAGTTTTTCATCACCAGATTGTCAATATAGCACATTCCCTGCAGGCTCTCGATAGTACAGTTAACCAGTGTCAGATTCCTGGCGTTCCATCCCAGATATTCCCCGGCGATAAAGGAATCATAAACCGTTACATTCTCAGAATTCCAGAACGCGTCCCTTGAAAGCAGTTTGGAATTGCGGATTTCCACATTTTTTGCACCATCAAAAGAATAATTTCCATAGAGGGTCAAATCCTCAATCTTCATGTTGGAGCTGTTCATTGCAAAGTAATCTCCCCTTGCCAGCACATGCTCCATAGTCACATCATCACAGTGCCACAGAGTTTCCCCCGCATTGGCAAAGGAAACATTTTTGAGCGTCAAATCCTTACAGCGGCGAAAATTCTTGGGTGCCTCAATGGCTGCATTTTCCACTGTGATATTCTTCGTATACCACACACCGGCCCGCGCCATTTCAAACCAGGTACAGTCTTTCACTACAATATTCCGGCAATACCAAAGTGGATATTTCCAGCGAAACATACTGTTATATAATGTAATATCGCGGCTCTCTTTTAAAGGAGATTCCCCATTTTCAAAAATACTGTCATAAATTTCCAGATTCTCGGTTTTGAAAAGTGCTCTCTCCCCTGTCAGTATTTTCTGTCTTATTGTTTCCATTTATTTATCCTTCCTTTTTCCAAATAAGTATTTCTTAATTTCCTTTCCAATTAATGACAATTATAACAATGAAGCGCGGTAAATGCAACTTGTGCTCTGCCAACTAGTTGTCTTCCATATCATAGCCCTCTTTCATACCATAAATATCCTGCACAGCTATTGTCATTCCATCCATAAAAACAACTGTCTGTGCCGCCACATCTATTTTCTTTACCCTGCCGCTTACAGTAAGGTAGGCGCCCCCGGATTTTCTCTCATCCAGCTGGAAATAACAGACTTCAATCCGGGGATGATTTTCTATCTGTTCCTGAATCCTTCGTAACTGCTCGTCCAGCAAAGCCCTGCTGTCCTCATCCAGCTCTGCCTTTTCCTCCGTAAGCCTTGCCGTCTCCTCTATGGCAGCCTCCAATCCGGTCAGTGCCGCGAAAGGGGCAAACTGTGCCGCGCGCTCCATCCGGTCCATGGGCGGATGGGTTTTCGACACATGATGGTGCAGATAAATAATATCCTCATAACATGCGGTATCTTCATAGCGCATAGTGTCCTCATAATATTCGTTCATTCCGACCTCCCTGCTGCTTTGGTACGGGTACTATGCCTTATGCCCTCCAATCTGATTGTTGCGCTCCCTCGCCATAGCACCCTCTTCCAGATTCATTCCTTTCAGGATAGCGTTTTTGCCATATTTTTTCTTGATGGAAAGCATCGCCTCCTGCATCCGTCTCTCCCGCACCAGTTCCGCCTCCTGCCTGTCACGTTCCTTCTGCGCCGCATCATAGTCGGTAAACAAATCAAGCTGCTCATAAGCTTCCTTTTCGGCAATTATTTTTTCCTCCACCACACGCCCCGCCGTAATATTCACTCTGCGTACCAGCAGATGGGGATTTACAATACGGTCATACAATTCCATCACTGCATCCATAATGATTCTTGTGGATGATGTCATGCAGGAAAGATTCACGGTTCCATGAGCATGTTTTGGCACCCTGCGTCCATAGCGGTCTATGGTTACCTCTCCTTTGTACGCTTTGCGGATATCAGGATTACTCAGGTTCTCAATATCATATCCCACAGTGAGCACCATCTGGTCTGTCACAAGTCTCTTGTCAACCAAATCCAGCACCAGCAAATCTGTCATTTCCCGTACAATCAGTTTTGCTTTTTCAAAATCGTAGGGACACTGCAGCACCTGACCGCTCCCCACACTGCTTGCGTCCGGTTTATATGCCTTGATATCTGCCAGTGTGCAGGGTTCCCATCCCCAAGCATGGTCTATCAATAATTCCGCATTCACTCCAAACAGCTTGTAAAGCAGTTCTTCATTATAATAATCCGCAGGCCCTCCCAGAGAGCAACGCGCCACATCTCCCATGGTGAACAATCCGTTCTCCTCCAATTTTCTGGCATAACCCTTTCCCACACGCCAGAAATCCGTAAGAGGACGGTGTGCCCACAACCGGCGTCTGTAACCAAGCTCGTCCAGTTTTGCAATCCGCAGACCTTTTTCGTCCGGTTCGATATGCTTTGCCACAATATCCATGGCCACCTTGCACAGATACAGATTCGATGCAATTCCGGCAGTCGCTGTGATTCCGGTAGTATCAAGCACATCCCGGATGATTGTGCCCGCCAGCTTCTCGGCATTCATATGCCAGACATCCAGATACTGTGTCACATCCATAAACACCTCGTCGATGGAATACACATGGATATCCTCCGGTGCCACATATTTCAGATATAT
The DNA here is from genome assembly GCA_964604575.1 of uncultured Acetatifactor sp. Lineage (GTDB taxonomy): Bacteria > Bacillota > Clostridia > Lachnospirales > Lachnospiraceae > Acetatifactor. The sequence continues at coordinate 6,803 of CAZRZM010000083.1, read as the reverse complement.
ATTATAAATTCTCGTACTATAATCCATATAAAGCGCCATCCTCGGCGGAGCCGTCACATAGGACAGTGACAAATCCGGAGAAGCCTGAAGCTCCCTGTCGTCACAGGAGGAACCCCTGAAAACATGCCCCGGTGCCCTGCGTCTGCGCCCGGCGTTTATTTCCCGGACCTTCTGAACCACTTCAAACAGCCTCGCACGTCCCGGAATGCCGTATGCTTTCAATGCAGGAGAAACCGCAAGACAGATGGTCTTCTCCGTCCGGCTGATATCCGCCACCACCAGATTGGTATGAATGGCATCCAGTTTCCGCTCCACACATTCCACAGAAGCATAGAAAGACTTTAAATCAATGGCAATATACGTTCTCACCTTCGCACCTCTTGATAATAAAAGATAGCCAATTGCGTACGGTCCCTCAAAGATAATTTGTCCAGAATATTACTGATATAATTGCGTACCGTTCCCTCACTGAGAAAAAGCTCCTCTGCAATTTCCTTATTGCTGCGCCCCAGTGCCACCTGCTCTATCACTGCCTGCTCCTTTTCGCTAATCTCATAGCGCGCAAAATCAAACGTTTGTTTTGTCTGCATCAGGTCGGGCAGTTTTGTGACAATCTCTCCTCCGAAAACACTCTGCCCCTGACATACGGCATACAATGCGGGAACAATTCCGGGAAAATCCTGTTTTAAAATATATCCCTTTGCTCCCACCTGCAGGGCCTTCACAATATATTCGTCGTCGGAAAAGGTAGTCAGAAATAATATTTTCGCATCAGGGAACTGCCTGCGCAGCACTTCCGCAGCCACAAGTCCATTCGTCTCTGCCATCTGGATATCCATGAGCAGAACATCCGGCTTATACTTTTCATATAACGCAATAGCCTCTTTTCCATTCTGCCCCGTTGCCACCACCCGGGTACCCTCATCTGCCTCCAAAATTGTCTTTAAAGAAACTGCCACCAGGGTATCATCATCTACAATCACTACACGCATTTTTCTCTCCTCAACTTTCCTCCAGATTTTTCTTCGGAATCGAAACAAAAATCTGGAATCCCTTATCCCGGTGAATCCTAAGCGTTCCCCCCAGATTCTCCACACGCTCCCGCATATTGGACAAGCCAATCCCCGGCTCCACAGATACCTTCCGGGGTGTACCGTTATCCTCCACACTCATCTGGTAAAATCCCGGATGCTCCCGCAGCACAATACTGATTTTCTCGGCATCACTGTGTCTGGCGATATTAGACATCGCCTCTTTTACTATGGCAATAAAGCTATATTTTATCTGTCCGGGAACAGACCGTGACATATCATATGCAAAATCCACATGATATTTTTCCTGCATTTCTTTGATGGCTTCCCCGACTGCCTGCCTTAAATCCACTGCGTCCTCATGCAAATCGTGCACACTTTGGCGGATACTTGTCATCGCCTGATTCAAAGTATCGTTGACACCCTCCAACTGTGTGTGCAGCGGCTCTTCCTTATAGATAGTGGCAAGTGCACCCATCTGTAAAATGGAGCGGGTCAGCATATGTCCCACATTATCATGAATTTCCCTGGCTATCCGGTTACGTTCTTTTAAGGTGGCAAGATAAATTTCATAATCCTGCTTTTCCAGAAGTCGCTTATTTTTTTCTCTAAGCAGCATATCCCGCTCCGTACTGGCGTCCCTCTGGGTAATCAGTTGCCTCTCCATCTCCAGCAGCCTGCCAGTATTGTATGCAAACATCAGGGAAAGCAATACATTTACTCCAAGCAGCGCCAACATCCATGCCTCATATCCCCCGGCTTTCATTGGAATCAGCAGAACAGATGCCATTCCCCACCAGATGCGGTACCGGATACAATGGTAAAGCAGCAGGGGCAGAAAAAACACAAAAGAAGGTACATACAGGCAAAGGATTACATATAGGCACAGGATTCCCATAATTATCTGTGTCTGCTCCACATAAAGACAAATCAGCCCTATGATAAAAGCTGCCAGCGAAACCACCACCGCTTCCATATATCCACAGTGATATAGCACTGGCAGTATACCTATTGCAAATAAAATTCCATTGTCCGCCAAACGTTTCATACTTATCTCATACTCCTGCTTTTCCATCTATACGAAAGTTCATCTTTCCAACATGACAAATGTCACATAAACTTCTGACACACTTCACTTTTCCAATGACATTTTCTTCATTATACTACAATTATGAAACAATAAAAGAAAAAAAGAAAGGAGATTTCCTATGGCTGCTCCCATTGTAAAAGTAGAAAATCTGGTAAAACGTTATAAAGAACTGGTGGCACTGGACCACTTTCAGTTAGAAATTGAACCTGGAGAGATATTCGGACTCTTAGGTCCCAACGGCTCCGGTAAAACAACCACCATCAACTGTATTCTGTCACTTCTCACCTATGATAAAGGAAACATTGAAATTTTCGGACAGAAAATGAAGCCCGACAATTACGATTTGAAACGCCAGATTGGCGTAGTAATGCAGAATGTAGCAGTTTTTGAGGAGCTTACTGTCTATGAAAATATTGATTACTTCTGTGGTCTGTATATCAAAGACAAAGCACTGCGCAGACAGTATGTGCAGGAAGCAGTGGATTTCGTGGGTTTAAATGACTTTACAAAATTTTATCCCAAAAAATTGTCCGGCGGTCTGCTCCGTCGTCTGAATATCGCCTGCGGTATTGCCCACAAGCCAAAGCTGATTATTCTTGACGAGCCTACCGTTGCAGTGGACCCCCAGAGCCGTAACAACATTTTGGAGGGAATCGTCCGTCTCAACGAGCAGGGTGCAACCATCATCTATACTTCCCATTACATGGAAGAGGTGGAACAGATATGTACCCGCATTGCCATTATGGATAAAGGAAAAAATGTGGCAATCGGCACCAAGGATGAATTGAAGCGCATGATTAAGAAAAGTGAAACCATATCCATCGAAATTCTGGATTTGGGTGCAGAACACTTATCTGCTATCCGTGAGCTTCCCCATGTGTATAACGTGACTTACGAGAACCACAAACTGGAGGTCCTGTACAGTGGCGGAAAACATAACCTGCTGCGTATTCTGGATTACCTGAAACAGCAGGAGCTTGCCTTTGGCAGAGTTTATTCAGAGCTTCCCACTCTAAACGATGTGTTCCTGGAAATCACCGGAACCGCACTGCGGGATTAAAGGAGGATGCGATGATACAAACCATTAAATACACCTTACTGCGCTCACTGCGCGATAAAACAGAATTATTCTGGCTGATAATGTTTCCTATTGTACTGGGCTGTCTGTTCAAAGCTGCTTTTTCATCCCTGACAGCCTCCGATACCTTTGAACCCATTCCGGTTGCCGTGGTAGACGAAAACGAACATACCTTTACTGTTTTTCAGGAAGTACTGGATACCCTCTGCAAAGAGGGCGACGACCAGATGCTGACTGCCACTTACTGTACTCTGGAGGAAGCCATGACGCTTCTGGAGAATCAGGAAATTGACGGTATTCTCCGGGTAAAAGAAAAGGTGGAATTAACGGTATCTGCCAATATGGGCAACGATACCATCGACCAGAATATTCTTCTGTCCATAGTACAGCAGTATAATCTGGTCCAGGATGCCATCACGGACATCGCCATACATCATCCGGAAAAAATGCAGGAAGCCATTGACACCATGACCAGGGATACCTCTTATAATGAGGAGGTACATTTAAGCAACAATGACGGCAATACCTACGTGCAGTATTTTTACAATCTCATTGCCATGGCATGTCTGTTTACTGCTGTCATGGGAATGCGGATAGCCGTGCATAATCAGGGAAATCTGTCCGCCCTGGGCGCCAGACGCAACCTGTCACCCACCCATAAGCTCACCACGATTCTGGGAGAGTACATCGGTTATGTGATTTTTAATTTTGTGTGTAATCTGACTGCTTTTGCTTTTGTGGTGTTGGTCTTAAAAATTGATTTGACCGCCCATCTGCCTCTGGCTGTGCTTACTATCTTTATTGCCTGTGTAACCGGCATTTCCCTGGGCTTTTTCATCGGTTCCATAGGCTCCAAATCAGCAGTTACCAAAGAAGCCGTGACCTGGGCAGTGGTTATGCTGGGATGCTTTTTAAGCGGACTTATGGTGGGAAATATGCGTATTATTATAGAAACCTACTGTCCGGTTGTCAACCGCATTAATCCTGCCGCCCTGATTAGCGACTGCTTCTACTGCCTTGGCACTTATAGTACCTTTGACCGCTACCTGAGAAATATACTGACGCTCACCATTTTAATGCTGCTGTTTATCAGTGGGGGCTTCTTCTTGACAAGGAGGAAAAAATATGCAAGTCTTTAAAGCTTTTATAATGATTGCCAAAAAACATCTTTCCGCTGCCTGCATCTATCTGGGTATTTTTCTGGTACTTATGCTGATGATGACCTCCAGCGCCACAGAGGATGCTTCCCGGCAGTTCCATGCCGCATCGCTGAATATCTGTGTCATTGATTTGGATAACAGTGATGCCAGCCGCGCGCTGACCGATTATCTGGATGCCACCCATGAAATAGTGACGCCGGACTCGCTGGACAATTCCTGGCAGGGCGGCGCTCCCAACAGCAAAAACAAGGAAACGCTGCAGGATAACTTATACTACCAGTCCATCGACTATGTACTTACGATTGAAAAGAATTTTGAAAAAAGACTGCTGGCAGGCGAAACCGACCGTCTGGTAACCCACAGCCAGTTGTTTACAAGCTGCAGCTCCTATCTTGCCACCACACAGATTACGGAATATATTAATACCACTGCCCTTTATATCGCAGGCGGTTATTCCCTTGAGGAGGCTCTGCTAAACAGCCACAACGCCCTCACCAGTCTTGAGGATATGGATATGATTGATTTTGAGGCAGATACCGAAAATACAGTACCGGAAGGCATTTTCTACTTTTTCCAGTATATGCCCTATGTATTACTTTCCATGCTGATTATGGGACTTACGCCGGTGCTTATCGTGTTTAACCGCAGGGAAATCAGCCAGCGCACCAACTGCTCCTCCCTGCACCTGAATGCCCGTAATGTCCAGATTATGCTGGGAAGCACTATATACAGCATTTTCATGTGGCTGCTGTTACTGGTGGCAGCAATGATTATGTACGGCCGGGATGCCTTGTTTTCCGGGAAAGGCGGGCTGTGTATCCTGAACAGTGTTGCCTTTTTGTTTATCGGCATTGCCATAACTCTTTTTATCAGCACCATGGTTGACAACATAAATATTCTCAATATGCTCTCCAACGTCATAGGTCTGGGCATGAGCTTTCTATGTGGAATCTTCGTTCCGCAGTGGCTTCTGGGCGATGCGGTCACAGCGGTGGCACGTTTCCTTCCGGCATACTGGTATGTGAGAAGCAATAATATGATTAGCGGTTTCTCCGGTGAATATATGTCCTATACCACCTACTGGCAGTGTTTTGGAATTCAGATGGCATTTGGCGTGGCACTGTTCGCGCTGTTCATGGTAATGTCAAAAATGAAACGGCAGTCGCCGCAGTAGGTTATTCCAATGACATGCGCAGACTGACAGGATGTAGCCAAACCACAGAAACCACATCCTGTCAGTCTGTTTTCTATAAGTCTTGTTATTAATATTCAGAACTGAGCAGAAAATCCGCAATGTGCATTGTTATAATGCCCTCATAATTTCCTCCGGCAAATTCATCCGTTGTGAGAACATATTTGGGATAATTATCATGTAATTCAAGCAGACGGTCATATTCCCGTTTTGCCGTTTTTTCAGAATTAATCTCCTGTGTGACCTGAACATAAATTTTTACATTTTGTCTTGCTGCCACAAAATCAATTTCACCATCACTGGTTTTACCCACATTGACAGTGTACCCCCGTCGGCAAAGCTCCAGATACACAATATTTTCAAGACTTGAAGCTACGCTGTCTGTATTATATCCGAGCACGCCGTACCGCAGGGCAACATCTGCAAGATAAAATTTCTCCTGTGTTTTCAGAATTTCCTTCCCCTGCAAATCATACCGTGAACAACGGTGGAGCAAATATGCCTTTTCCAGCTTTTCCAAATAGCTGTAGACCGTCTCATTGTCAAGGGAACGATGCTCCGATTTCAGATAATCCGCAATCGACTTCGCAGAAAAGGTATTGCCAACATTATGAAAGGTGTATTTTACAACACGTTCTAACTGATCGATTTTCCTGATTTGATTTCGTTTTACTATATCAGAAAAAATCGTCGAATTATATATGTCCCTGACAATCGTATAGATTTCATCCTGGGAATACTCCTGGAGATGGGTTGCCGGAAAGCCTCCCAGCCGTACATAGTCAGCAAGCTCCGTTTTAGGATTACCGACGTTGGCATACCTTGCCTTGAACATCAGGTATTCATCAAAAGATAAGGTGAAAATTTGGAAGGAAACATATCTTCCGGTAAGATATGTTGCTATTTCGGAGGACATCATTTGAGAGTTGGAACCCGTTATATACAAATCAACATCAAAATCCGACGCCAACGAATTAACCACCCTTTCCCAGCCCTTGATTTCCTGAACTTCATCAAGAAATAAATAGGTCTTTCCATCGGGCGAAAGCCGCTCCTTTAACTGAGCGTACATCTGTTTTGCTGTCATATCCTCATATTCCATAGAATCGTAACGACAGCTTATGATATGCTCCCGGGAAATATTTCGCTCCGTTTTCAGCTTTTCCATAATCATTTTCAATATAGTAGATTTTCCGCATCGACGCACCCCTGTGAGTATTTTTACAAAAGGAGTATCCACATAAGCCATTAT
>CAZRZM010000082.1:0-13169 GCA_964604575.1 uncultured Acetatifactor sp. | reverse complement strand
TATTTGCTCCATCATATACCATTTCACGCAAACGTCTTGTAATCGTAAAATCGGCAGTTCTTTCTTTATCAATAAAAGTACAGTGAGTAAAACGTAACCTGCAAGAATTATTCACGTCTTGTTTGTCATATACAAATACAAGTAAATTATAACCCAATCCAAAAATCTTTTGACGCGCATTTTTGAATGGACAACTTGATTGAGGCTGTGTAATAGATGTGACCTTAATATCTGTCTGGATTTTGTCACCAGGTAAATCAATTCCTTCTGCACTATTCCCAATCTCAACAAGATACTGGGATTTAAGAAAATGTTGGAATTTGTGTTCAACATATGTTCCAATCTTTTTTCCATCTGTGACACCTATAAGTTCAACATGATTCTTTTTACTTTCAATTTCACAAAATAGTCTTGCAGATTCTACAAGCTCATTTATATTCAATATTGGCTTCATGATAGATATCCCCTGTTCCTGTCAAAGATTACTTAAATAATACAACCAATACTATATCACACTATAGACGTTTTCACAATGAATAATTCGTCTTTCTCCCCATCGGATACACCATTGCAAAATTAGTTCTCCCTGTCCTCCAAATCTTTTTTTAATCCCTCCAGATAAGGCACCAGTATGCCATGTTGTTTTGGAATAACATAGGCAGGATTTAATTCCTCATAGCGGAAGCTTTTCCGCCCGCCGCCTTTTGCCCTGTCCCAGAAGAAACGCAGCATCTCGTAAGGAAGATAATATAGAATATCCTTATGGGTATAGTATATCAGAAAAAAAGCAATTCCGCCCTGTCCTTCAAATTTCCGCATAAACTCCACCTGATGTTCATGTATATTCTGAAGGGAAAAAGTGTCCACCGAGCACTCTTTTGCATCGAAGCAGACAGGGATTCCCTGCACAGCACCGATGTAGTCAACAGTGCTTTTCTGTTCAAAGTATGCCAGTGTAATTTGACGGTGTTCCTTATCCATCCTGATAGGAGTGATGGGAGTGGGAACTTTTTGAATCAGGGCAAGACCACTGTCCGCGTATTTTTCATTGGTGCGGTTTATCATATCCTCCAGCAGGGAGCCTCTTAAGCCTCTGGAATTCCATGTTGACATAAGTACAACCTCTCTTCCATGAATCTTCGATTCTATCTCAAATCAGGACAAGAAATGTTTTTTTGGAAATTTCCCGGTTTTTCTGTAAGCCCTTTGGCATCCATCCCCAGTCCTTCCATCACAGCAAGAAACTTTTCGGGAATCGGCGCCTCATACTCCCTGCCGTCAGGAAGTGTTATACGGCAGGCATGGAGAAGCTGCGCGCCAAGACCATATTTTTTCCGGAAAAAAAGATTGGTGGATGCGTCCCCATATTTTCCATCCCCGATAAGGGGATGACCGCAGCCTGCCAGATGGGCGCGAATCTGATGAGTTTTGCCCGTAATCAGTTCCACTTCCAGCAGTGTATAGCTGTGGTCCCTGCTTACGGCAAGGGGACGGTAAAAGGTTTTCACCGCCGCAGACCTGTCCTGACTGTGCATCTGAATGGTTACTTTGTTCGTCCGGTTATCTTTCACAAGATAACCCTCCAGCATCTGTGGTCCTAAGAGAATCCCCCTGCAAATTGTAAGGTAATATTTTCGTATGCTTCGCTCTTTTATGATTTGGCTCAGATACTGTGAGCCCTGCAGTGATTTCCCGCATAAAACCAGTCCGCTGGTATTGCGGTCCAGACGGTTGCATACGGATGGATGAAAAGAATTAAGCTCTCCGGCAGTGATGGCGCCGCTATGCAGCAGATATCCAATCATCCATTCGTTTACAGAAATATCATCCGCTTTTGCTTTCTGGGTCAAAAGACCTGCGGGTTTATCCAGAAAAAGCACATTCTCATCCTCAAAAAGAACCGTGGGTGCAGCGGAATCTTTTAATCTGTCAAACGCCTCCCGGTACTCGCATCCATCCTCTTTGCCGGAAAATTTTGCAAAGGTTTCTTCCGAAAAATAAAATTGTACAATATCACCCATTTCCAGTATTTCCCTGCCCTCTGCTTTTTTTCCGTTCAAAACAATATTTTTTTTACGCAGCATTTTATAAAGAAAGCCATTTTCCGCCAGGGGAAGGTATTTGTGTAAAAATTTGTCCAGCCGCTGTCCCGCCTGGTTTGTATGAATTATTACTTCCTGCATATTCTTTTCCTTTATTAATGTTACATTACAACGATACACTTTTCAGGGTGGCAAGAATCCCCTCTGTATGGGTTTCATCCGTATCCAGCTCTTTTAACTGTTCCAGACGCTCCAGATATTTGCGTTTATCCGTAAAAATTTTCACAGAGGTATCCTTGAAATTATCTGCTTTCAAAATGCCATCTATATGTTTATGAAAATCCTGCTCCCTGAAATTCTTATTCTCTGAGAAACCACAGATGGTATCCCCCTTTACCACCATATGAGCCACCTCATAATTTTTCTCATAGGAAGTAAATACACAGTCGTACAGTCCCTTGAGATTTCCCATATGTGCTGTAATTTCCTCTGCACTGTCCTCGCTGCAGCCCTTGTAACGCAGAAACATTATCATGCCCACTGCACTTTTGCTGGCAGGAAGACAGCCTAACACTGCAACGACTGTCAAAAGATTCATCTTATCGCCAGTGGTAATCCATCCGGCGGCAAACAGGGATAAAGAAATCCCAAAATACAGAATCGTCCGCAAAATTTCGTATTTTTTCTGGGTTTTCAGATATCCCCTGGTGCCTTTGTATTTTTCATTGGAAAACATTCTTAATAACTGCATTTTTTATTCCCTTTCAATTGTTTTCAGCATACGCATACACCGCAGCATAATGCTGTGGGGAACATATTTCGCCAGCACTGCAAAGCCCTGTATGGGAAAACTGCATACGGAAACCGGGTGTTTAAAATAAGAATCCCGCAGTGCCTGTTCTGCCACCCGCTCTGCATCCACCATGGTATATTTCTTGATAGCCAGCGTGGTTCCATGCTGCTCCGCAATATCAAAGAAAGGTGTGTCCACCGGTCCCGGACATACACTGGTGACATAGATGCCCAGAGGTTTCAGTTCTTCGCCCAATGCTCTGGAAAAACTGAGCACATAGGATTTGGTTGCCGCGTAAACGGCAAAATCCGGCTGGGGCAGAAAAGCGGCACTGGACGCCATCTGAATAATACGGCTTCCTCTTTTCATAAAGGGAATCATGCGGTGGGTGATACTGGTGAGCGCCTCACAGTTCAGGCGGACCATTCCCAATGCCTCTTTTAAGCTCTGTTCTTTAAAAGCTCCCATCATGCCATAGCCTGCACAGTTTATCAGCATACGCACACAGACACCGTTTTCTCTGGTAAGCGTTTCCAGTTCATCCAACGCCTCTTCTTTTGTGATATCCATGGCAAAAATCTCGGTTCTGTGCCGCAGAACGCTGGCAACCTCTCTCAGATTCTTTTTGCTTCTTGCAATCAGCCAGAATTCATCTATATTAGAGAAATAGTCATCCAACTGCATTGCAAACTCCATACCGATACCGGAGGAAGCTCCGGTGATGATAATAACATTCATACTCGTCCTCATTTCTGCGCTTTCTTTTACGCCTGCTTATTTTTACTGCTTCTGTTCTTTATCCTTTTTTCTTTTTATGGATATTTCGTATAGTTTTCTTCTTTTTGGGTTTTTCCATATTATGTGCTTTTTGTCCGTTCTGCATTGGTTTGTTTCGCATTTGTCTGGTTTCAGCAGTCCCTCCGGGACGAATCAGGCATTTTTTGTCAAAACCGATTAAATCTGTGCGTCCCGCTTTCACAAGAGCTTCCTTTACCAAATCATAGTTTTTGGGATTACGGTATTGAATCAGTGCTCTCTGCATCGCCTTTTCATGGGGATTGTGACATACATATACGGGCGACATGTCCCTGGGGTCCACTCCGGTATAATACATGACAGTGGATAAAGTGGAGGGTGTGGGATAAAAATCCTGCACCTGCTCCGGCATATAGCCCAAATCCCGCAGGTATTCTGCCAGTTCTATGGCCTCTTTCAGAGTGGAGCCGGGATGGGAGGACATCAGGTAGGGAACCAGAAACTGATTTTTGCCAAGCTGGCTGTTTATCTTTTTGTATTTTGCAACAAATCGCTCGTATACTGCATTTTCCGGCTTGCCCATTTTGGAAAGCACCGCGTCGGAAATATGCTCCGGCGCCACCTTCAACTGCCCGCTCACATGATGCTCCACCAGCTCCCGGAAAAATGTATCATCCTTATCTGCCAACAGATAGTCAAAGCGGATGCCGGAACGGATAAAGACCTTTTTGACTTTTGGCAGACTGCGCAGCTTACGCAACAGTTCCAGATAGTCCGAATGGTCTGCCTTCAGGTTGGGACAGGGTCTGGGAAAAAGACACTGCCTGGTTTTACAGACTCCTCTTGTCATTTGTTTTTCACAGGAGGGATGTCTGAAATTGGCAGTGGGTCCACCCACATCATGAATATAGCCCTTGAAATCAGCATCCTCAGTCAGAAGCCTGGCTTCCTTTAAAATGGATTCATGGCTTCTTGTCTGGATGGTGCGGCCCTGGTGGAACGTCAGGGCACAAAAACTGCATCCGCCAAAACATCCTCTGTTACTAATCAGGGAAAATTTAATCTCGGCAATGGCAGGTACACCGCCCAGCGCTTCGTAAGAAGGATGAAAGTTGCGCATATAAGGCAAATCATACACGGCATCCATCTCCTCCATTGTCAAAGGCGGCTGGGGCGGATTCTGCACCACATAGGTGTTGTTTGGATAAGGCTCAATCAGGGCCTTCCCCGTACAGAAATCCGTGTTTTCATACTGGATTTGAAAGCTTTCGGCATATTTTCTTTTATCCTGCTTCATGGAATCAAAGTCCGGCAGCATCACCGAATCATAAATCCCTGAGATATCCTTTGTCTTATACACTGTTCCCGGAACAAAAGTAATATCGGATACGGCAATACCGGATGCAAGGGCATCTGCAATTTCTACAATGGACTTTTCCCCCATGCCGTAGGAAATAATATCCGCCTGGCTGTCTAATAAAATGGAGCGTTTAAAACTGTCCGTCCAGTAATCATAATGTGCCATCCGCCGCAGACTGGCTTCGATTCCGCCGATAATGACAGGCACATTCCGGTAGGTTCTGCGAATCAGATTGCTGTATACCACAGTGGCATGGTCGGGACGTTTTCCCATCTCCCCTCCCGGCGTATAGGCATCCTGGGAGCGTCTTTTTTTGGATACGGAATAGTGATTGACACAACTGTCCATATTGCCGGAGGAAACCAGAAATCCCAGACGGGGACAGCCCAGAATGGTAATACTCTTATCGTCTTTCCAGTCCGGCTGCGAGATAATTCCCACACGGTATCCATGCGATTCCAGAATACGGCTGATAATGGCATGTCCAAAAGAGGGATGGTCCACATAGGCATCCCCTATTACATATACGAAATCCAGTTGTTCGATTCCGCGTTCCTCCATGTCCTGTAAAGATATGGGCAAAAATCCGTTACTCAAAATAGTCTCTCCTATATATCCTTAAAATAAATCGTAAAAATTATCTATGTAGTAATGGGCAAGCTTCTGTTTTGCCTTCTTGTCATGAAAGGAATAGGCATCCTCCACTGCACAGACCTCCATGCCCGCATTTAAGCCCGCCTGGATGCCGGGAATAATGTCTTCAAATACAAGACATTTATCGGGACTGACACCCAGATGCCCGGCAACGGCAAGATAAATGTCCGGGGCGGGTTTTCCCCGAAGCACCTCGCTTCCGGTCATTATGCAGGAAAAATAGTCTAAAAGACCATGGACCTTTAGCACATTTTCTACCAGTTCCCTGGAATTGCTGGTTGCAATACCCAGTCTGATACCTTTTTCCCTGCACTGCATCAGGAACTCGGAAACTCCTTCCTTTAAAGGCACCTCATTGCTGTAACTGTCCCATGCCATACGGTTCCAGTTTTCTTTCATCTGTTCAACGGTATGGGGAATGGGAAAACGTTCTTTGAAATAGAGAGCTGTTTCATGAAAGCTCATTCCTTCAATACATGACTGCAAATCATCCGGCAGGGGAATCCCAAATTGTCCAAGATATTTTTTATCCAGTTCATGCCACAGCCACATGGAATCCACCATGGAACCGTCCAAATCAAAAATAACGGCTTCCTTATTTTCTATCATTTTCTGCTTCATTTTTCCTCGCATTCTGCCGCGTAAGCAGCATTTTAATTAAGAGAAATTTATTCTTTTTAAAAGCGCAAGCTCTTCGTCGGTAAGCTCACGATATCCCCCTTCGGCAAGACTCTCATCCAGAGCCAGTCCGCCGAAAGATATTCTTTTTAAGGAGCGCACTCCATTCCCTACAGCATGTAACATCCTTTTCACCTGATGATATCTGCCCTCATGGATTGTCAGAAGAATCTCTTTTTCCGACACAACCTCCACCCTGGCGGGCAGGGTTCTTTTCTGCTCCCCAATGTCCACACCTTCCTCCAAAACGGCAATGTCGGCAGGAGATAACGCTGCTTCCATTGCCACCAGATATGTCTTATCCACATGTTTTCCGGGTGATAACAGGGCATGGGACAGGGCGCCGTCATCGGTCAGCAGCAGAAGTCCTGTGGTATCGATATCCAGTCTGCCCACCGGAAAAATATCTTTCCTGAGAGCAGGCGGCAGAAGCTCAACCACCGTCCGGGCGGTATTATCCCGGGTGGCAGAGACTACGCCGGCAGGTTTGTTTAACATATAATAGTGAAAGGGCTGAAAACAAAGTACCTCCCCGCAGAATGTGATTTGGTCGGTATCCTCGGACACCTTGTATTCAGGGGATGTGATTATCTGACTGTTGACGCCAACCTGCCCCTGTCTGATGAACTGCTTCACCTGACTTCTGGAACCTATATTCATTTCACATAAAAATTTGTCTAAGCGCACATTTCTTCCCTTTCTATTTTGACAGATGCCCACATATATTAATGAGGGGGTGTCTGCCTGTATGAAAATGAAATCAATAAGAACTGTTTATTTCCTAATGATTCTGTTATTAATCGTATGTATTCTGACGCACTCACAAATCAGTCTGTATTATGCCTATACCGGATTAAGTCTCTGGTATGAAAAAATGATTCCCTCGCTTCTGCCCTTTATGATTCTGTCGGGTATTATGATTCGTATGCAGTTGACAGAGAGCTTTTCCACAGTGCTCTACCCGGTATTATACCCTTTGTTCCGTGTGTCCAAAAACGTATGTTATGCCATTATCATCGGCTTTTTCTGTGGTTTTCCCATGGGGGCGAAAACCGTTGCCGACTTATGGGAACACAATTATATCACCGGGCGGGAGGCAGAATATCTGCTCTGTTTCTGCAATAATATCGGACCTGTTTATTTCTGCAGCTTTGCGCTTCCTCTGTTAAATAGAAAACTTATACTGCCCTATCTTGTGGGCATGTACGGCATTCCTCTTCTCTATGGAATTTTTCTGCGTCATACCTGTTTCCGGGACATATCCTGCCATAGGGATATGTCTGTTTTCTCTGTGAAAACAACTGCCAAATCGCTGCCCGGCGCCATTGATGAATCCATAATCACATCCATGCAGAGTATACTGGGTTTATGTGGTTATATGATACTGTTTAACCTGTTAAATCTGGTGCCCCATATTTTTCTGGGGCATATCCCTTCCATTATGGCCCCTTTGTTTGAAATTACAGGAGGCTTAAGCATGATGGGAACAAAATATCCGCTCTACGCTCTCCTTTTACTTTCCTTTGGCGGTTTTTCCTGCATCGCACAGACCTATAGCTGTATCCGTAAAACCCCTTTGTCCATTGCCTCTTATACATTCCATAAAATACTGCTTACCACTTTTGTGGCATTGTATTATCTGGCATGGTTTCTGTTATTTCCCGACAGCTTTCTCTGCTGACGGCGCCTTTTTCTGCGTCTATGGTACAACACAAACTGGGATATCAGTACCAGAACCAAAATGAAAACAGCAATCACCACACATATTTTGAGGAAAAACAGGAAGCTTACCTCCTTTGTCACCACTTCCTCAGAAACAGCGGGCATAAAAGTAGTGGTTCCGGGAAGCTTCTCTTCCTCTAACGAAGCATCTGATGATTCGTTATGGTCCGTGGACTCTTTGGAGTCCGGGCTGTTTCCCTGTCCCGTTTCTTCTGTTCCCAATGGAGCATCCTCCCCATTCCCCAGGGCGGAAAGCATGGCAATGGCATTGCTTTCCGTAAAATGGTCAAAAAGATTGTAAGCCCTGACACACAGGTTGGGCACGGTTCCCGACGGAATCTGTATGGTAAAAGAGAAGGTATCCGTATAGGTGTTCTGCAGTACATCACTGTCCGGCCATGGCTGGAGGGGACTGTAGGTAAGACCTCCGTCATAGCTGTACTGATAGTAGATAAGTGGACTGTCATAATCCGCCGCAGAAAGCTGCAGGGTTACCACTCCGTTTTCATAATCCGTGTCCAACAGTTCCAACTGACAGACATCCGGCGGAGTTTCATCCTTTAAAGTGGCGGCAACAATGGTGTTTGCTGTCACTTCCGGAAGCTTTGTGGCATATTCACTGTAATCCACACCCAACAGACTGCTGCTTAGTCCCAGATATTTCGCCACCGATAAGGCGTCTGCTTTTCCAAAAGCAATCTGGTCTTCCGCAGTATCACAGAACGGATAATCCCGCTCCTCATCCACATGACAGTGTTCAATGATAACCGCAGGAATATCCCGTGAAACTGCTTCCCGGATAATTCCGTAATAATCTCCTTTATCCCCCAGCCTGGTCTTCACCCCCCGCAGATAAAGTCCCATATCCCGCATGGTGAGCATCTGCTGATAACCGAACTGGTATCCATAGGCATTATAGGGTGCAGAGGCGGATATCCACACTTCCGAGCCGAACAAATCATGTTCCAGGGAAGCATTATAATGAATACTGAACAGAAAATCCGCATTTACATCAGCGGCAAACTGTGCCCTCTCTTCCAGCGTCATATCCTCATCCCGGGTGCGTGTCAGATAAACCTCCACATTATCATATTGTATCAGTTCATCATACATTGCCTGGGCAGTCGTCAGTGTCATGGACTTTTCCAGAAAACCATTCTCGATAGTTCCCTCATTTTTGCCACCGTGTCCGGGGTCAATTACAATTACAAAATGTTCTCCTTTCATGGGCTGAACCCGCGGCGCCGCCAATGAAGAGAGCGGAAAAGAAACAGACAGCATTATGGCAGCCAGTCCAAAGACCACGCCTCTGCCGATATCCTTTAAAATTGTCTTATCATATATATTATGTAACATAAAAACATTCCCCTAATTTAAGAGAACCAGCTTTCACAGGAAAACCGGTTCGTCTCATGTAGTAGTTATCCGTATAAAAAATTATCTACGATAATGTTATATTACTTCAATATTGGAGGAAGCTTCTCCTCCACCGCCCATAGCCAGTTCCTCCATGTCATCCTCCACGGGGTGCAGTTCATTTCTGTTGGAAACAATAATCTCCCTATACTGGTTCAGAGAACCCATTAATGCCTCATAATTGGACGTTGCAGACTGTGATGCTGACGCCAGTACGTTTTCCAGATGTGCCAGCATATCGTCCATATACTGCATGGCGGCAGCACGTACATTATTTGCGTCAATGGTTGCATTGTCCAGAATCTCCTGGGCCTGCCTCGTCGCCATGGTTACCACTTCATTTGCCTGGGCATATGCCTGTTGCATAATTTCATGCTCGTTAATCAGTTCATGGGTCTGTACCGTTGCCTCATTAATCAAAGCTTCTGCTTTTGTCCTCGCATCATTTAAGATGGCTTCCTTATTACTGATGATTTTCTGGTAGCGCTTGATTTCATCCGGTGTCTTCATACGAAGCTCCCGCAGCAGTTCCTCAATATCATCCTTATTGACCACAATCTCTGTACTGGACATAAACTTGGGCTTGCAGTTTTCAATATATTCTTCTATCTCATCAATTAATTGCTCTATTCTGCTACTCATGGCAATCTCCTCATTATTTATCTTTGCAGGCAAACTTCTCATAGGTCAGTCTGGCAACATGCTCAGGAACCAGTTGACTGATATCACCGCCAAAGCAGGCGATTTCTTTCACTACGGAAGAACTCAGATAAGAGTATTCCAGACTGGTGGTTAAAAATATGGTATCCAGATTTCCATGTGACATTTTCTGGTTGGTCTGGGCAATCTGTAATTCATACTCAAAATCTGTAATTGCACGTAAACCCCTGACGGATATATGCAAATCGTTTTTAGCGGCATAATCAATTAACAGTCCGCTGAAACTGTCAACCTGCACATTGGGCAGGTCCTTTGTCACCTCTTTTAATATCTTAACACGTTCCTCCACAGAAAACAACGGTGTCTTTGCTTTATTGTCAAGAACACTGACAATCAAAACATCAAATATTTCCGAAGCACGTTTGATAATATCCAGATGTCCATAAGTAACCGGGTCAAAACTTCCGGGATACACAGCTTTTTTCATAAATCAGGCAGTCTCCATTTTTTTAATAAACATATGCTTATTCGTCTTATACCGCTTCTCTCTGCAGAGAATATAGCCATATTCGGCAAGATAAGAAAAATCTGTATCCAGAGAAGCTTCCACAATAATCAGCGTATCCTCCGTCACATACTTCCTATCCCGCAAAAGCTCCAAAATCCGCTTTTCGTGTTCATTATGATACGGCGGGTCCATAAAAATAATGTCCACTTCTTTTTCATAAATGTTATGCAGCGCAGCAAGCACATCCTGCTTTAATACTATAGCATAATCCTGAAATTTCGTAAATGCAAGATTTTGCTCAATGCAGGAAACTGCCTTCGGAGCATTTTCCACAAAATATGCCTTTTGGGCTCCTCTGCTTATGGCCTCTATGCCAATTCCCCCGCTTCCGCTGAACAAATCCACAAACACACAGCCAGGAATATCGCTCTGCAACATATTAAAAAGAGTCTCCTTGATACGGTCAGTGGTAGGTCTCACATCCATCCCTGCCGGAGTTTTCAGGGGCAGACTTCTCGCCGTTCCTGCTATCACACGCATAATATTTCCTCACACTATACTCTTATTTTAGTTCCCTTGGAATCCCGTTTTCCGGGCTTCAAATGATTCAAAACCAGTTTTTTGTCATGATACTCAATAATGGTTTCCACTGCACCGCAGGTATAATAGACCTGCTCCACAAAATCCTTTTCCCCAAGCTTCATGCCACGCACACCAATAGCGCCTTTTTTCTTTTCCGGAATATCTTCCAGTGGGAAACGCAGGAAGAAGCCATTTTTTGTCTGCAAAACAATATTTTTCTGCTCCAGAATGGCAGATACACTGACAACCGTGTCACCTTCGGCAAGTTTGGTCGCCGCAACGGTGCGCTTGGACACATCAAACTCTCCGCCGTCCACCACTTTTAACATGGACTGGGCAGTGACAAAAACTACCTGACGCAGATTCAGCTCCGTCTGGCTGGTAACATATATAATTTCTTCTTTTTCCGAACTGTAGTTGCTGATATTATCAATGGGCACTCCCTTATCCCGGAATTTGCCGAAGGGAATATCCAGCGCTTTGATAGTGTGCAGTTGTCCGGTGTTGGTGAATACACAGATTTTACCGGTATTTTTGCAGGTAAACACATATTTGTTTTCCGCATCCGCCGCTTCTCTGTTGCGCTCGTAGGTTGCCACATCAATGGTCTTGGCATAGCCGAAACGGTCCATGAGAAAGACAATATCCATTTCCTCTAATTCTTTTTCTTTGTAAACCGCTTCCTGGCCGTTTTCAATGACCGTTCTGCGTTTTCTTCCATATTCCTTTTTGAATCCGTCCAGCTCGTTCATAATGACCTGAGCCATGGAATCACGTCTGTCCAGAATATCTTCATAGCGGTAAATATTTGCCATGGTTTCCTCGTGCTCGTTGATAAGCGCTTCTATCTCCAGACCAATCAATTTGTACAGGCGCATTTCCAGAATGGCATTGGCCTGTTTTTCCGTAAAGGCAAGCTGGGCTGCCATAATTTTGGATTCCTTGGACTTAAATCTGATTCCCTCAATTTTACCTTCCACCAGACAAGCTTTTGCCATACTGCGGTCCTTGGAGCCGCGAAGAATCTCGATAATCAGGTCGATGACATTGCAGGCTTTGATAAGCCCCTCCTGAATCTCCTTCCGCTCCAGCTCCTTCGCCAGCAGATTGGTATATTTTCTGGTAGCAGTCTCAAACTGAAAATCAACATTTGCCTTAATAATCTGCTTTAAGCTCATGGTCTCCGGTCTGCCGTTTGCTATGGCAAGCATATTGACACCAAAAGTATCCTCCAGACGGGTCTTTTTATAGAGCATGTTGACAAAATTCTCCGCATCCGCATCCTTGCGCAGTTCAATCACAATGCGGATACCCTCTTTGGAGGACTGGTTGGAGATATCAACGATATCCTGGGTTTTCTTGGATTCTGACAAGGCTGCCACATCCATTAAAAACTTAGAAATATTGGCGCCAATCATAGTGTAGGGAATCTGGGTGATAACCACATTGGTCTTACCGCCCTTTGCTTTCTCGAACTCCACTTTGCCCCGCAACTTGATTTTGCCCGCACCGGTTTCATAAATATTCAGAAGTTCATCCTTGTTGATAACAATACCGCCTGTGGGGAAATCCGGTCCCTTCACATAACGCATCAACTCTTTTACCGTAATATTTTCATTCAGCATATATGCCTTGGTGGCATCGATTACTTCACTTAAATTATGAGGAGGAATACTGGTAGCCATGCCTACGGCAATTCCCTCAGAGCCGTTGACTAACAGATTGGGGATTTTCACCGGAAGAACGGAGGGCTCTTTTTCCGTCTCGTCAAAGTTGGGCACAAAATCCACTACATCCTTGTCCAAATCCGCCAGAAAAGCCTCCTGGGTTACTTTCTGGAGTCTTGCCTCCGTATAACGCATGGCAGCGGCGCCGTCTCCCTCGATATTGCCAAAGTTGCCATGACCGTCTATCAGTGCCATTCCTTTTTTGAAATCCTGACTCATGACAACCAGCGCTTCATAAATGGAACTGTCACCATGGGGATGGTACTTACCC
>CAZRZM010000081.1:0-13263 GCA_964604575.1 uncultured Acetatifactor sp. | reverse complement strand
CAAATCCTCTGGCTTTAGCCATTCTTCTTATATCTTGTATATTCTCATGCCCATCATGATACAATCCACGAAACATAACCATCATTTCACTGGAACTAACCTTATATTCTGCCATCATATTTCCATTTTCTTCACAGCTCTCTCTAATTTTCTGTATTCCTCGTCCCCATGACTCAATATATCCAGCACGAAAAAAAGTATTAGCGATCAATGGATTATATGGTCTGGAATTATGTTTACTGAGCAAATTAGCAATTGTCCAATCCTCTGGAAATACACATTCATTTCCAATATATATCCTATCCTTATACACACTAATCTGAATGGGAATCAATGTCGCATAATTTTTATGCACAATGGCATTATAAATTGCCTCTCTAAGTGCATCTTTGGGATATGGATATGTTTCTACTCTGGTAACTCCTTCATATGAAATATTTGCTTTAAGATATTTAGTAAACAGCAAATCTACTACTCTATCAGCCTGCGATATTAGAGAACCATGAACTTCATCCTGATAACGTAGATCTGCATCTGTTTCAAAATATCCTATTTTGATATAGGAGCCGAACACCCATCGCTCCGGATCATGATGAAAAAGCAAAATTCCGGCTCTGTTGATTACTCCATGCTCTATCAGTTTCAAGTTACTCAATAATTCATCATTGCTTAAATTCACATCACTCTTATTCATTCTCCTACTACGGACAGCTTGTTCTTTGAAAATATCAAAACTATCATTTCTGAAATCGTCAACCGCAATATTATCAATTGGTACACTATCCCATGTAATACCAGTCTTCTTTAATAGGAACTGATTAAGTGCCGCACCAGTAAACTGTTGCTTGGTACTACCTGTGCGATAATGGTATTCTCCTTTATAAGAAACCGGATAAGAATTAGGGTTCACAATGATTTCAATATAATCCTTTCCCGCTTCCGTATAAAGGTTTACATCCGTAATAATTCCTAGAAAATTACTAATCTTGTTGGGAATATCCTCTAACAGTTTCTTTGCATTCTTTACGCCTATGACGGCACCTTTATCATCCTTTCCAATATATATTGTTCCACCTTGAGCATTTGCAAATCCGCAAATCCACTTGAGGTATTCATCTCTCCATGACTCTTTCCACTCTATGTTCTGACTCTCCTTTGACATTGCGGCACCTCCACATTCTATGCTAACTTAGTGTTATATTGTATCATTTCCTGCTCTTTCATAAGTTCCGTTTCATTTCAGCCCATCTTATACGTGCTACTAATTTCTACTCTTAACTCAATTATAGGAATTGTATCACATAGTTAAAAAATAATTCAATAACATTATAAAATAAACTTTTGATTTTTATTTTATACATATACCCCTTCTCCATCTCTTGATAAACATCTCCGACTCCAACGGTATTTCCCCACTGTCGGACGGATTGGGGATTTCACATACAAAAATAGGCAGCAACCTATAGTCACTGCCTATCCTCTGCCGGAATACAAAATCCACTACCTTATATCAAACCTTCTGCTATGACGGTCAAAATCATCATCACCCTGCCGCAGTACGGTCAGGGAAGTAATATATCCGCGCTGGTCCCTCTGGACGGAAATGTCCACGCTTCCCTCCTCACGGCACTGGAAAAAGCCTCCCATTTCATCTACGAAGATGCGTATCTTTTCTCCCTGCCAGCAGTGGAAACCGTCTTCCTCTTTTGTAATTTCCCATTGTGCGTATTCTGCTTCTTTCTCCTCCTGCTCCAGACAGAGAAACATATCCGGATAAAATGCTTCTTTTTCCACACCAAATTCTTTTGCCAGAGCTGCTTTTACTGCCTCCTTCAGAATCTGGGAATCATCGGTGGTATCTGCCTTTAGTACATCAAAAATTACATTTTCCGCACGCTCCTGGGGATTCTGCCCCAGTGCAATATCCCTTGTAAGCTGGACCCTGACACCCCATCTGGAAGAATCACTGGCCAGGGAGCTGGTCAGTACGTTAGAAAAAGGCGCCTGCCCGCCGGTGGCAAACACAACCGTACTACAGGTCATAAACAATACCGATACTATCAGTACAAGAAGCGATGCTTTCTTGTAACCCACCACGCCTTTAATCCTTTTTTCCACTTCCGTTTTGGAAAAAGCACTGTAAAGCAGAGTGGTACGGTTTGCAGTAATCGCCATAGCCAGCAGACTAAAGGCATACCCTTTTCGCTGTTCTTCGTCATAACTCTTTAATACAGCAGCATCGCAGGCACTTTCCAGGTCGGAGGAAAGATATTTTGCCATAATCCAGACAAGCGGATTAAACCAGTGAATACAGAGTGCCACCAGCATAACTATTTTGGTCCAGTTGTCATGCCTTTTGATATGCGTGGCTTCATGCGTCAGGATATTACGCAAAAGCTGCGTATCCTGAAAATCCATTCTTGTGGGCAGGTAGATTACCGGATTCCATATACCGCACACCATGGGAGAGGCAATGTCATCACTTGTAAATACCAGAACCTGCCCCATCCCTATCTTGCGCAGAATGGAATTAATGGTTTCATTATGTTCTACTAAAAGACGGTTTTTTAACTTCTTTGTATAGTGGTATCTCTGTATCGCCAAAACTCCCACTGTGATAAAAAGACCCAGAAAATAGAAGGCAGGCAATAGGAAATGCCAGTTCAGAAACAGAAGTCTGTCTGTTCCGGAATACTCATAAATGACATCTGTGGCAGCTTCTGCTGTCTGTGTAAACACCGCCTGCTCCATCTGTTGCGAAATACCAGGCAATACATCCTCCGCCACATCCTGCACCTGCGTCGATTCGACGGATGTTTCTGCCCAGGCTGTTGATGCCTCAGTCAACATAGACTGGAGCACTGGAAAATTCAGTATAAAAGGGGTAAGGGGACTGCTTAAGGAAAAGGGAACGAGAAGCCGCAGCAGTACAACACTCCAAAGTATGGGAAATACGAATTTGGGCAGCTTATTTTTTAACATTGCCCGCATCAGTAACACTAGAATTATCATAGCACTTCCATAAACTACCATCAGGCCAAAGGGCATACTCATAGTAAAATGTAACATTTTATTTCGCCTCCTTAATCATCTGGGAAAGCCGGTCAACATCTTCCTGGGAAATTCCCTGATTTTTTAAAAATGATGAAAAGAACAATTCGCTGGAGCCTCCAAACATTTTATCAATCAGTTGCTCCGTTTCGCTTTGTGCCACCTCGTCCTTGGTAACAAGCGGACTACAGAGAAAACCAGGGTCTTCCCGCTCCACAGCTCCCTTTTCAATACATTTTTTTATCACAGTGTAGGTGGTGTTTTTATTCCAGCCGATGCGCTCTGAAAGAACATCCACAATATCGCGGGCAGATTTCGTACCTTGTTCCCACAGCACTTCCATCACTTTCAGTTCCGAATCAAATAATTTCATGTTCTGCTGCTCCTTTCCGGACTATTGCAATAGTCTGTTTGATATGAATACAGACTATCACAATAGTCTGTGCGTGTCAACAAAAAAATTTCATAAAAAAGAACCCCGTCGGAGCATATGTTCCGGCTGGGTTCTTTCCCTCAATATATTCTATTATTATAAGACTATGCCATCCAAACTCTCTCTATCTGCTAAGTCCGGTTATCATTTCCACGGTAGCCGGGTCATAGTGGGAGAAGAAAAGGCTCTCCTTCTCATCCAATGCCTGAATTGCTGCCATATCATCATTGTCCAGCATGAAATCAAACACATCCATATTCTGAACCATACGCTCTTTGTGTGTGGATTTGGGAATTACCACAACATCACTCTGGATAAGAAAACGAAGGGCTGTCTGTGCAGCACTCTTTCCATATTTCCCGCCAATCTCCATAAGGACCGGATTGGTAAAGAAATCTTTTCGTCCTTCTGCAAAAGGTCCCCAGGATTCATGCTGTACGCCATATTTCAACATATATTCATGGGCCTGTTTCTGCTGCTGGAAAACATGGGTTTCCACCTGATTCACCGCCGGTTTTACTTCCACAAATTTACAGAGGTCAACGAGACGGTCAGGATAGAAATTGGATACACCGATGGCACGAATCCAGCCTTCTTTATAGGCCTCCTCCATTGCCCGGTAAGTACCATAATAATCATTAAAAGGCTGATGAATCAGCACCAAATCAATATACTCTGTCTGCATTTTGCGCAAAGATTCCTGCAGGGAAGCTTTGGCTTTTTCGTAACCGCCGTTGCTGACCCATACCTTTGTTGTCAGAAACAAATCTTCACGGGGAACGTCGCATTTGCGAATTGCATTTCCCACTGCTTCCTCATTTCCATATGCCTGTGCAGTATCAATGGAACGATATCCTACACTGATTGCGTCCAGAACACACCGCTCACACTCTTCGTTGCTTACCTGATACACACCGTAGCCTAAAACCGGCATCTTAATTCCATTGTTCAATGTTACATATTCCATGTTTTCTTCCTCCATTTTCTTTTATTATTCCAGATTTTACCGGATACCATACATTCTGCTAATGGTTATCTCTTTTTCTATATGCTTATTATAAAGAATCAGAAGAACCTTTAGAAGTCACGATTTTTTCATCAGTTTGTACTCTAAGGTTTTAACTGGAATTTGTATTTACGAAATTATAGTTCACAGAAAATTCACAGAAAATATTAGCACTCTCTGTTGACAAGTGCTAATATACATGTTATATATAATATATAACAAGCAAACAACTAGAACAGTTTAACTGTTTCAACTTTAGAAAGGAGATATGACTTATGATGATGCCCAGTATTTTCAGAGATAATTTATTTGACAGTTTTATGGAGGATTTCGCATTTCCCGATGTTGACAAAGTTTTGTATGGAAAACGTGCCGGCAATCTGATGAAAACAGATGTAAAGGAAACAGACGCAGATTATGTGGTGGACATTGACCTGCCCGGTTTCCAAAAGGATGAGATTAAGATGCAGTTAGATAACGGTTACCTGACCGTCAGCGCGGCAAAAGGACTTGACAAGAATGAAACCGGCGAGAATGGCAGCTATGTCAGACGCGAACGTTATACCGGAAGCATGAGCCGCAGCTTCTATGTAGGCGACCATGTGACAGAGGAGGATGTCCATCCCAAATATGAAAATGGTATTCTGACCTTCCACATTCCAAAGGCAGAGAAAAAGGCCGTGGAAGAAAAGAGCCGTTATATTGCCATTGAAGGATAACTGACAACCCACTGAAAAAGGAAGCCCTGGAGCTTCCTTTTTCTCTTTTACAGACGAATATCCACCGGGGTATAGACATTTCTTCTATCCGTTTCGCCTGGTCTGTTTTCATTTTGGGAATCTGTCTCATGGGATGTGCTGTCCCCGGCTTTCTTATCTCCGGTTTTCCTATCTCCGGCTTTCCCATCCACTGTCTTATTATCTGCTGACTCTGCTTCTTTGGCTTTTTTCATTGCCCGGTCTGCATCTGACAGAGTACTCATCTGGGCTGTGGTGGCACTCCCCGCCTTCTGCTCCACTTTGGCAAGCTCTGCTTCTTTGGCTTCTGTATTTTTTCCGGCATCCTGCTTTATTTCTGCTTTCAAAACACCTGCCCTGCCTTCCATTCGGGAAGCCACATTACCCTGTACTTTTGCCTGTTTTATGGAAGCATCTGCCGAAATCACTGCCGCCATTGTCCCCTGCGACATGGTCTGCATACCAGAGTCATGCCCATTGCCTGACTTTGCAGAATCCGTCTTTTGGCTGCCACCCGGCATATCCTCCCCGGACGCGGCTTTCGACTGCTGTTCTTTCCGCAGCTCCATCTGATGCTGCCGCAGTTGTTGGTTCAGACTGGCAATCTCCTGTTGTATCTCCTGCTGCTTCTTCCTTTTTTCTTCCAGTGTCATATCTTTATTGGAAGAAAGCTCCTGCAGCTTTTTCTGCTGCTCTAATATCTGGTTCTGGATACTTCTGCTGACGGAATCTGTCTGCATTCCCTTACCCCTGCTGCCTGCTCCCGGAAGCATTGCTCCATTTACATTTCCCACTGCCATCATCATACTGGTCTCCTTTCCTTTTCCTCTCACTTCTCTCTTCGGAATTCTTTTATACAAACTAAACCAATATGCTGTGGAACGACCTTTTTTGGTTGTGAACCCACACACCTTCTCTATTCGTAATATTATCTCATTCTTCCAGCATCAGCATAATAATGAGCCGAAACTCTCCGTCCTTCACTTCAATATCGATATCTCCCGCATATTTTCCTGCCACTCTGCGGATATTGGATAATCCATATCCATGTCCCTCCTTTTCGCCTTTTGACGTAGCCGGAAGCCCACTTTCGATATCCCATTGCAGTTCACCCCCAAAGCTGTTACTTATCTCTATCATGTAAGCGTTATTCCGGCGGTAAGAGAGAATCGATATATATGGTGTATCACTTCCTCCTGCGTTTTCCACCGCGTTCTGCAGGGCATTGTTCAGTATCACACTGACATCAAAGGCATTGACAACGGAATCCGCGGGATAATGAAAATCCGAATGAAAACAGATTTTCTTTTTTTCCGCCTCTTTCTCCAATTCCTGCAGAATCACATCCGTTACGGGATTGCCGCTTTTTATTCCGCCAGTCATTCCGGCAAGCGTGTTCTGTAAATCCGTACTGTATGCTTTTGCCTCCTCGGTCTTATTCTGGGCATAAAGCCTTTCCAGGGTGAGGATATGGTTTGTCATATCATGCTTGATGCTTCGTATATTCTGATAGAGATTGTCCACCTGCCCGATGTGTTGTCTGATGCTGTCAATCTGCGCGGCAAGCAATTCATTCTGTAACTTTTCCTCCTGCTTCGCCCTGATACTCTGGTATAGGGCAATCACTACTATCATTGTAAGGACGGATACCACATAATACAACAGTGCCAGCATATCATAAACATCTGTATTGCTCCCGGTTTCCAGGATATAGAAGCTGCGGTAGTACTGCATAATTTCATAACCCACCACCCCCATAAAGGAAGGAATCGTCAGCATAAACAATTCTTTTTTTGCCATATTGGCATGGGGATACGCATAAGCTTTCAAAATACATGTCGTACCAACGACTGCAAAGAAAACTTCCGCCACCAGATAAAACAGGCACATACCCACATATAAGGCAAACCACATATCCAGATGCTCTGCCATATAATTTGTATTTTCTGCAAAATTATATAGGTTATCATATGAAATTTCCGCCACTGCAGATGCAAACCAGCGCAGCGAAAAAAATGTCACTGTGAGGAAAACCTTCTGCCCGTAATTTCTCCTGTCAGCCCGGCACATCACAAAAAAAGCGGCTGAGACGCCTATACTGTATGCCATAAAACCATTCAGGGGCAGAGGTATGATATAGAACATCAGCATCGTCAGTGAATATACCAGTCCCGCGCAGAATGCTCCCTTTTTATTTTCCATAAAGGGTTTTACCAGACAGCAGAAACAGTATCCCATAAGAAACATCTCTGCTATCGGTGTAAAATAGGATACTGCTGCCTGGCATATTTCGTTATCTATCATTTTCTATTGCCTTCCTTTTTTCTGGTTGTACCTCAGATAGCATTTTACAAATTCCCCATAATTCTGTTTTGCCATAAGCGCCTGCCCTTTCGTCAGGCAGACTGTTGTGGAATCGTATTTGCGGATAAAATTGAAATTTACAAGATATGCCCTATGGGTACGGTAGAACGCATCCCCCACTTTTTTTTCCAGGTCTTTCATTTTTCCATAATATTCTATATCCTGGTCTGTTGTGTGAAGAATTATTTTCCTATTATACACCTCCGCATATAGAATATCTGCCGGGCTTACGGTGATATGCTCTCCGCCTGTGGTTATCATCAAAGGGGGAGCCTCTTTTCCGGTTTTGACGGTTTCCGGTTTCTGCCTTTCCGCCCACTCTTCTGCTGCCCGGTGCAGCACTTTGGCAAATTTACTGTCATCAAAAGGTTTTACCAGATAATGAAACGCCCCTACATCAAATGCCTGAAATACATAATCCTCCAGAGCGGTCACAAAAATAAGAACTGTCCTTTTGTTGTTTCTGCGCAGTTCCCTGGCTGTTTCCATTCCGTTCCTGCCCGACATCTGAATGTCCAGCAGCAGAATATCCGGCGGCCTGCGTGACGCAAGCAGCTCTTCACCGGAAGAAAATGTCCGTAGAACTGCCTCAGGATACAGCCGCTGTACTTTTTCTGTAAGCATCTCCCTGATATCTTTTTCATCATCGCATATTGCTATATACATTTTTCCCTCATTCCGCCACCCGGTCGGCATTCTAAAATTTCTTCGCTAAAGATTGTATCGGCATGCGGCTTTCCTTACAATAATGGAATGTTGTGGAAGCTGCTTTTTTTGTTGTGAAATCAATATATCTGGCTGTAGCCTTTGCAGACATCCACCCATCCCCTACACCCGGAGTGCTCCTCCAGTTCCGGAATCGTAAGTTCTATGGCACTGTTGCTGCTGCCACAGGCAGGAAAAACCGTTTCAAAGCGTTTCAGCGACACGTCAAGATACACCTCCACACCTTCCCTGACCGCAAAGGGACATACGCCACCCACAGCGTGCCCCACCAGTGTTTCCACCTCATCCGGGGAAAGCATCTTGGCTTTCCTGCCAAACTGCACCTTATATTTGGAGTTGTCAATTTTGGCATCTCCGGCAGCCACCACCAGTATTGCATGACCCTCCGCCAGAAAGGAAAGTGTCTTGGCTATCCTCCCGGGCTCACAGTGCAGCGCCGCAGCGGCAAGCTCCACCGTCGCACTGGAGACATCAAATTCCTGAATCCTTTCTTCCATCCCATATTTTTCAAAATATGCTTTTACTTTTTCTATCGCCATTTCTTTTCTCCATTTCTTTTCTCCATTTCTTCCTTCGCAGACACCTCTGTCCACTCTTCTTTTACATCCTCACTGCTGGATTGCGTTAGGGTAAATCCGCTCCATTCTGGCATCGTCAAAATGCCTGTCCATGACCTGCTCCCATTTATGTACTGCTTCCTGCCCATGGGATCTGGTATCATACCGGATTAAAGCCAGGACGGAAACACAGATATTCACTGCCATAAATACCATGAAAATTGTGGTCAGCACCCATTTTGTTTTCCGTAAAATAATATCTATCAAACGGGCCATTTTGGGATACAGACCTTTTATCCATACAACCGCCGCAATTCCCCAGAAAAAGCAATACAGAAGATTAATCCTTCCGCCCAGATTAAAACGCATGGCACTGTAATCCCAGAAAACTTTGCCGAACACAATCTCCGTAAAAACACTACAGATATATTCGTATGCACCGCCCAGAAACACGCCCACCCAGAAGATATGATGCTCCTGCTTGTCCTTATCTTTATAAAGCAGTGCCGTCACAAGTGCGATTGCAAGCCCCCAGACCACACTGAAAGGGCCCCAGACCAGACTACTTCTACTCATCCATACCCCGGCGGTAATACGGCAGAAAATAGTCTCCACGATATCTCCCAGAAAAGCCCCTGTCAAAAACAGCCAGAATAGCTGCACAAGACTGCACCTTTCTGCGTTTTTTTCATCAGCCTTTTCCCGGACGGTGGCAGGATAGGTTCTTTTGATTCGGTTGTCAATATGTCCTGAAACCTTTGCCCCAAACCGGAAGGTCCATTTCTGCAGCTTATGGCTCCATCCAAACAGCCGCGGAAGTTTTTCCTCCATGTGGTAAACCGACATAAGAGTGCCTGAAAAATCTATGAAACCAAGCACCGCAAGCCCCCAGACCACTGCCTTTCCCACAATCCCCGGCAGAACATGGTACAAATCCAGAATCAGGCTGTTCCCATACCGGACTGCCAGAAAACCAAGCAGTCCCCAGAGCAGGGAATAGGGAAGACAGATATATCCGTCAAAATTCCATTTCTTATCAGAGTAATCCCACCACTTTTTCTGCTTCATTCTCTCCAGCATTTTACCGGTAATCCACTCCACAGCAGTGGCTACTGCCATGCTTCCCAGAAAGAGAAAGAACACATCATTTCTCAATTCCTGCAGAAAAACCGTCAGAATCACTCCGGTAAAACCGTAGATAAAACAGAACGGTCCCGATGCAAAACCACGGTTTCTGAAATCTTTTTCTTTTATCGTTGCAACCGCTGTCTCTGCCAGCCATGCCAGAAAAGAATAGGCAAAAAAGAGAATGGCGGTTTCATATAGTGTATCGTTCATTTTTCTATTCCTTTATGAATGTTTTATCTGTTGCCGGAACTCCGTCTTCATCCGATATATATCGTTCCACTTTCATATGTAGGTCATATTTCTCCCGAAGCTTCGTAATTTGTTCCATCATAGGGGAAGCGTGATGAACATCTATTGAATGTTGGTCTTCCCAGCTGTCAATTAACAGCACTGTTTCTTCATCCTCCATTGGATAAAAATACTCATATCTGATATTTCCATCTTCTGCACGAATATCGTTTACCACTCCGCAAGATATCATTTCCTCTGCAAATTTCCTGGCATTTCCGTTTTCACCACGGTAATAAATATTAATTGTAATAGCCACTTCATTTCCCTCCTATACGTTCTTTTTTCTCTGCATTCATTATATATCATATTACGGATAAAGGAAATAAACCTTTCTCATTGATTTCAAATCGAAAGCGTATTTGCAGGCGCAAAACAAGTGTGATTCTTACAGACATAAAAAGTCGTGCTGCCGTTTACCAGCGGATATTCTTCGCTTTCCGGGCAGACAATTACATTAGCCAACAGCGGAAGCTGCTTTCTGATTTTCTCCAAATCCCCACTGTTTTTCAAGGCGATAACAATATGCCCAGGCGGATTATCATAAATCAGCTTTGCAAACAGAAACATACTGTGCCCTGCCGGATAACCCTGGGCCTCAACAGACATATAATGAAGCTGCTTTCCCGCAAGCTCCCTATATTCCTCTTTTTCAGTCAACTGATACAGTCGGACAAAGTTATATGCCATTACCGAATTTCCACTTGGAACTGCGCCGTCATAGGATTCCTTGGGATTCATAAAAAGTTCTGTGTTGTCCGAATCCGAAAGATAAAATCCTCCGTTTTTGTCATCCGCAAACCGTTTTACGGCTTCCCCACAGAACCTCTGTGCTTTTTCCAGATACTCTCTGTCCAGCGTGGAATGATACAGCTCTGTCAACGCAGCGGTATAGAATGCGTAATCGTCCAAAAAACAGTTTCCGGAAGCTTTTCCGTCACGCCAGCTTGTACAGAGGCATAAATCCTCACTCAAATTCTTTTCCAGAAATTTCTGTGCATTGATTGCTGCCTGAAGATATT
Source organism: uncultured Acetatifactor sp. (assembly GCA_964604575.1). Taxonomy (GTDB): domain Bacteria; phylum Bacillota; class Clostridia; order Lachnospirales; family Lachnospiraceae; genus Acetatifactor. The sequence goes on along the minus strand of CAZRZM010000081.1, from coordinate 1,951 downwards.
TTTCCTTTCCTGAAGCCCTATAGAGCACAGACAGCGCTGCTATCATCATGGAATTCCAGGAAAGCAGAATCTTATCGTCAAGATGCAGTCTGGAACGGTTTTTTCGATAGTTGTACAGCTTTTGCCTCTCATCTCCAAAATCAGCTTTCAAGTTATTACTCCTAAGAAGATTAGGAATATTTACACCCTCAAAATTGCCGCCTGCAGTAATGTCAAAAGTGTCCGAAAACAGTTTTCCTTTTTCCTCACCCAGAAACTTCGTCACTTCTGCTAATGTAAACGTATAGTATTTCCCTTCAATTCCCTCGCTGTCCGCATCCTGCGCGCTGTAAAATCCACCGCCCGGAGAGGTCATTTCACGAAGCACATACTGGGCAGTCTTTTCCGCGGTATCCAGATATAAATGGTCTTGGGTAATCGTGTAAACCGCCGCATATGCCATAACCAGTAGGGCATTGTCATACAGCATTTTTTCAAAATGAGGCGCAAGAAAATACTGGTCCGTGGAATATCTGGAAAAGCCATAGCCGATATGGTCAAAGATACCTCCCTTTCGCATCTGTATAAGCGTCTTTTCAACCATTTTCAGTATATCCTGATTATCATTCTGCTCTGCATACAGTGCCAGAAACAATAAATTATGGGGCACGGGAAATTTGGGGGCAGCTCCGAATCCGCCGTATCTGCTGTCAAAGCTGTCCGAAAACAGTTTCACTGCTCTCTCGCAAAGCCCCTCCCTGTCTGTTTTTTCATGACGGGGCTTTGACTGTTTCAGATGCGCAATTATCTGTTGGGCCGATTGCAAAAGTTCTTCACGACTGCTGTTCCACTGCTCTGCCACCGCCTTCAACAAATCAGAAAATCCCGGTATACCATACTGTGACCGCACGGGAAAGTAGGTGCCCGCAAAAAAAGGCTTTTTATCCCATGTCATGAAAATGCTCATAGGCCATCCACCATTGCCGGTGAATGCCTGACATACCGACATATACACGCTGTCAATGTCGGGACGCTCCTCACGGTCAACCTTTATGGCGATAAAATATCTGTTGAGAATTTCGGCCGTTTCCCTGTTTTCAAAGCTCTCATGGGCCATGACGTGACACCAGTGGCAGGTACTGTAACCGATACTCAGAAAAATCGGCTTGTCCTCCTTCTTTGCTTCTTCAAATGCTTCACTGCACCAGGGATACCAGTCCACAGGATTTTCTGCATGTTGCAGCAGATATGGACTTGTCTCATTTTTCAGATAATTGCTCATTCAATTCTCCTCTTTTATGTTCTGTAATATGCTTTCCTGCACTGCTTTCCCTCGGCAACGTAACCGACAGAGCCTTTCAATCAATTATTATACTTATTAAATCTGATATTATACCGGATGACACTCTGTTGCAGCACCGTCTATGTCTTCGGTGAAATTCTGCATTTTCTCTTCTTCTCAAACTGTTAAAAGCTTCTTCATGTGTCATTTATTCTATATTTCTGAAATCTTTCCGGCAACTCATAATCTTTTATATGTTCATATCCAGCCAGTTTCTTATTTCCTCTGGAATCTACAATGTATAACAGTTCATCATAGCCCAGAGGATTATGCGCTCCTACCTGGGGTGTCACACCAAATTTGATGGAAATGAAACCACCTTTTTTTCCAATGTCTACAATACTGGTTTCGTAATTGTAAACTGCAATTTCGCCGGAATAATATTCCGAATAAAAATCTATAACTTCATTTGTAATTTCCTCAATAAACAATGCTATAACCAGCTCTTCCGTAATTTCTCCCTTTGTTTTAGCATCTACATTAAAAGTCTCAATCATTGTCCTTTTGTTTTTTTCATGCGTGCCAAACACCAAAACAGACAGTGATATCAGCAGACAGACAAGTAACAGCCTATATTTCTTCATAGAATACCACAAACTTTTTTATTATTATATTTACACCATTCTTCCC
>CAZRZM010000080.1:0-13412 GCA_964604575.1 uncultured Acetatifactor sp. | reverse complement strand
ATAAAATTTTCAAGGTTCTATTTCGAGGACTTTTGACCCCGGCATCATGACATTGTGATTTTACTGGCTTTTTCAATCGACTGTTCGCATCGTCGGGATTAGTTTAGTACGGTTTTTGTCTATTTCCGTCACATTTATATTAGTGGATTTTTAGGGCATTACTCGGACATTAGCAAGTCTTTTCTATTTGTCTGTTTCCGTCTTGTGATTTTGAAATGGGTTAAATTATGGGTTAAAATAACCCCGGATTTCTCCGGGGTGTTCCTGCTATATCTCAGCAACAAAGGAAGTGGGGGTTATGCCGGTGTATCGCCCATCAAGCCGATTTAAAACAGTGATAGCATCACAGTACGCCTTTACATATGGGTATGTAGGGCAATCACTCAGCTTTTTATATTTTCCGGTCTGCCACTCTTTTATAAAATCCTCTTTATCCATCTGCATATAATCAATAATAAAATCTATTACATGATCCATGTTGCCGCCTCCTATGATATTTTTATTTTGCCTTCCAGGTTATTAAAAGACTCTTTTTTCTTGCTTTCGGTTGCTTCTGCGTAAATGTTCATTGTGGTACTAATATCACTATGACCCATGATTTCTTGAATAACTTTTATATTTGTTTCGTTCTCACAAAATCGGGTACAAAATGTGTGTCTAAGGTTATGCACTGAAAAATGTCTGATTTCCAGCGGTTCCCGGTGTTCTTTTGCTGCCTTTTCTGCTTCCTCCTCATTGTGGGCAATTCTGATCCGCTCCAATGCTCTATTGATTGTTTGCGGATTATGAACATATCCGTTTCTATTTGTGAACACAAATCCGCTATATCCGTCAATTTCCGCTGTGCTGTACCCTTCGGACATTTGCCGCCGCTTCTCCTGCAATAGTGCTTTTCTGACTTCGTTCAGCATCGGGATTGTACGGCATCCGGCGGAGGTCTTAGGGGTTGTTATGTGCATCTCACAGCCTGCATCCCCATGTGTCCTATAAATCAAATTATGGTTTATACTGATTGTGCGGCTTTCAAAGTCGCAATCCTGCCAGCGTATGCCTATAGCTTCACCTACCCGGCAGCCGGTTCCCAGGAAGAAAGTAAGCAACGGCAGCCAATGGCTATATATTTCAGATTGTGCCACATACTCAATAAAAGCTGTCTGTTCTTCTTCAGTCATTGCGTGCCGCTTTGGTTTCTCCCAGTTATGGCTTTTTTTAATCTCCATCATTACGCCATCCGTTGGGTTCGTTCTAACGTATCCATCACGCACTGCCAACGTAAAAACCGGATGCAATATTGTGTGTATTATCTCCATGCTGTTTGGTTTAAAACCTTTGTCCTGGATTAGTGAATTATAAAATGACTTGATGTCTGAATACTTTATGCTTGCCAGCTTCTTCATACCCAAACTTTCAGATACATAATTTTTATACATATAATTGTAATTTGTCCTGGTGGAGTCCTTCAGCTCATACTTTCCAGCCATATATAAGACAAACATATCATTCAATGTTATTTTCTTTGCTGCTCTGCCGTCTATGCCGTCTTTCTGGTCCTCTTCCAAGGCTGCCACTTTCTCCCGGAGGCTTAAACCGTCACGCTTGCCAGCCGGTGCCTTGTCTGTGGGAACAAGCCGCCAACTATAGACGGCTTGCCGCTTCCCTCGCTTGTCTGTGTACCGGTATCTATAACGACCATCCGGCATTTGATCCTCATTGTCCTTTAAATTCCTGCCCTTGCTATCTTTCCTTTTCTCTGCCATGCTCTGCGCCTCCTATCCTGCCAGCTATTACAATTCATAGCTTATAGCTTCAACTTCTTCTTGGCATCTATCAAGCATCTTTAAAATAACCTCAGTAGCAGCGGCGCAAGGTCTTGATAAATCCTTGTCCTTCCTCTCCGGCAAATGCAAGATACTGTTTTCCAGCACTTCCAGACATTGCATGATTGTTATCATATCCGCTGATACTGTTTCAAGCCTTTCTTTGATTTCCTCAATAGCTGCTTTTTTCTGCTCCATTTTTTGTTGTCCTCCTTCTTGTGTCCGGCAGAGAAAAGTATTATAATAGCCCTGCCGGGGTTTTTGTGGTGAATGCTTTCGGTTACTGCCTTGTGGGAATTGCCGTTCTCACAGGGCTTTTATTTTTATTATCTTCCTGCCGGTGTTCCTCCCGGTTCTGTGCCTTGCCTCGCAAGAAAGCACTGTGCCTATATGTACGCCCAGCATTCCGGCAAGTTCCCGGCTGCTTTCCGCAACCACAAGCGGCGTTTCGTATTCGTCCGGCGTTACCGCCATCCAGTAAAAGCCGCTCCATTTTCTTTTTCTCACTCCGTTTTATCCTCCTTTCGTGATTGAATATTATAGAGTATAAACTAATTTGATGAACTTGTCAACTGTTTTAGTGAATAATATTGATTTATTTTTTCACAGATTTAATTTACATATCTTTTGTTTTTATTGACATATTCATCAAATCAATTTATGATGTGTTTATCAATCATAATTAGGAGGTGATCTTGTGATCTATGCAAACAATGAACAATTAGCGACTGAATTAAAAAAAGTTCTACTCGATAAAAAAATCAGTCAAAGGGCTATTTCTGCATCAATGGGAATTTCGCCGCAAGCATTCCAAAACCTATTGAACAAAAAACAATTATCTTTTTCAGATATGAACAAAATATTGTCTACAATCGGCTATAATTTGCTTGTTGAATACGTGCCAGCAGATACCACACAAGCCCCGGAAATGCCCCATACTGCCACCGGTACCCAAAAGGCGGACAAATCCCCATCAAGGGCAGAAACAACGCCGCACACGTCCGGACACGTCCACAAGGGCAGATACAATCAATTTACTGCAAGGGATGAAAAAGAAATTGACACTAAAAAGCTGCTTACTGATCCCTGGTATCAGCAAGAAATCTCTGATACCTTCGGCGGTGATATACTTTTATTCTTGGTGGATAAAGCCAGGAGGCAGCAAGGCGGCTCCGTCTGATCTGCTGCCGGTTTGACACGCTGCCCCGGTCTGCTGTATAATCCTATCCGGGAAGAAAAACAAAAGGCTCTGTAGAAATGGCTGCGCTTATGCGTGGCTTTTTCTTTGCCCTTCTGACGCTCTCACAAGCCCAGGGAACGCTTGAAACGCTCTTGACGTGTTTATATAGGCTATTGCCCTAAAATTGAAATATGGGGCTTGTGGGGGCTTCCTAAAATTTTCCCTTTGGTTCGTCTTTGCTTCAGTCAGATTTTTTTATGGGCGTTGTAAAAATTCCTATGTCAACCCCTGGGCTTTCTTTTATTGCCTTTTCTAGTTCTGATACACTGTGGATATTGTAATCAGCTTCAAGAATTTGCTTTAATTTTTCCGCTTTAGCTGAATTATCCTTTTCGCCTGTTATAGCTTTCAAATTTTTTCCTCCATTGCTTCGTTACCGCTCCATACTACGCACTTTATCCCTCACATGGGTTATATGTCCTCCGGCTTTCCAAAATACCGCACATATACGCTTTCTTTTATCCCCTCCGGGTATTTGTCCATGATTTCCATAGCTTCGCCCCTGGTTATGATCCGGGGCGGATCATGCTGCCCGGTCAAGTCATGGACTACATCAACAACAAAGGCTTTCCCCTGCGGATAGTACAGAAAAAGCGTTTTTGACTTAAAATCTATAAGGGAATCCGGATTGCACAGCGTGGCTTCACATAGCAAATTGCGCTTTTCCAATGCATATCGCTTGCCGCCTATAATTCGCTTTGGCACATTTTCGCCCCCTCTCACTTTATGCCCTGGTAATCATTTTGCAGATTTTCCCCGGTTTCCTCGTTGTATATGCTTATCATTGCATCAAGCAGCTTGTGAAATGCCGCTGTATGTCCGCCGCCGGTGATTACATGGGCTAATTCATGTAAATATACCATTTTCCAGTATCGCCGGTTCTGTCCTGTTATGATATCCTCACATATCGCTATGCGGTGCTTATCAACTGCCGCCTGACCGTCACAACGGCAGCGATCCGCTTCACTTGTGGAAAAAGTACAGGTTGTGATCTGCCTCGCAATCCTCCCAATATATGGAATTTCTCGAAATATCTCCGCCACTTCATCACGAAAACATATTAACTCGTACTCTTTCCAGCTGTCCGCATGATATAAAGGAACCGGCTTTACTGCCTTACCTTCTCCCGGCATTCGCCCAGACTTTGGCGCTTTCCCCGGCTTCTGCATGGTTCCGGGCGGCGGCTCCTTCTGCGCTATCCTTTCTTGTGCCGCCTCCCTTCGGGTATGCCCGGCGGTTCGCTCTGTCCTTCCCGGTGTCCGGGTGTCCGCCGTTCCCGGTGTCATCATTGCCGCCCTGACGGTCAATCATTCTTTCCCTTGCGGCTGCTGAAAGGCTCCCGGACGGCTCCCCGGTTCTGCCTCCTGCCTTTATATTGTCAAATATGCCCTGGTATGCGTTCGCCTGGTTCTCTGCCGTCCTGCTGCCCCCTAATTCCTTCACAAGTGCATCTGTAAGGCTGCCGCCGGTTCCGTATTTATCCGCAAGCCGTTCTTGCTGATCTGCAACGGCTTCCCCCATTGCCTCACCGTCTATAAGCCGTTCCCTTGCCTCTTTCGCTTTTGGTCTGCCCTTGCCTATGTCCTGCATCCTTATACCGTCAAGCCGCATATTTCCGATAGCAACACCAGCCCTTGCCTTTACGCTCCCTTTCATTCCTCTGTTTCCTCCTTCCTCATGCTCTGCAATGTTTTTAACTGATCCGGCAGAAACTCAGCCCTTCCGGGGATATACTCAAAGGTTGCTAAACAATTTAAGATTAGCCGGTTTTGAATATCCGCAAATAAAAGCTGCATTTCTCCGGAAACTCTGTTTATACGGTTTCCCAGGTCCGCCCCGTCTGCCCGGTATGCTGAAATAATTTCTTGATCCGCCGTTGATATGCACACCTCATTTTTCAGCTGCCCCAGGGCTTCCACCTTCTGCGGATAGGTTGCAACCTCCGCTTTCAGTTTTCCCAGGCGTTCCACATCTGTGAACGGCTCTTTTTCCGCTTCTGCCTTTAGCTGCTGCCGGGTAAGTGCCACAACCTCAACTTTGTTTTCCTCGTTCTCCTTTTCCGCTTCCTTCATGCGGTCATCAATCCGGCTTTCCTCCTGCCGGTATCTCTCAACCACTGAATTAAAAAACGCCCTCGCCCGGTTTTCCAGTTCCAGGCGTTCCCCCTTCAGCTTCTCCCTCTCCTCCTGGAGTTTCTGCAATTCAGAAACTTTCGTAAAAAGTTCTTCAAAATTTTTGTCCATCCTGTGCGCTCCTTTCCGCTTATTTGCTGTTTTTGCCCCTCAATGGGTAAATGTTCGCCTTGCCCCCACAAAATACCCACAAAATACCCCCTTGTGGCTGTATTGCGTTTTCTGGCATACCATGATATAATCTTGATACAGTCTTGCATTGTTTACATCCGGTGTAATTTGGGCGGCTACGATATGCCGCCCTTTTCACTGCCTATAAGCATATCTTTAAAACTGTACCAATCTATATTTTTCCCGGATTGTGCCAGGTTCTCAGCCGCCGCCTTTATCGCATCCATGGAAACACCAGCCTCTAGCATTTCTTGAAAATGCCATTCAGCCCCTTTTGCTTTCAACCGCCCCTTGTTTCCTGCTTTTGCTTTCGCCTGGTTCAGCAGATGACACACATATATAATATTTTTATCAGTATCATTTGCGGTAACAGTATCATTATCATTTAAGGGGGCTTTTGGTTCTTGCAATAACCTTTTGGTTTCTTCAATAACCTTTTGGTTTTCTGTAATTCCTTTTGGTTTCTCAATAACCTTTTGGGGCGGTCTGCCTCCCTTTGCTCCATTTTCTCTTAACTTCTCACATTTTGCTTCATAGTCTGCGTTATCTCTTTCTATCTGCGCCTTTATGAAAGAAAATGCCATGCCGGAGGCTCCGGGAAGGTTTGCCGCCGTTCCATCAACTGCATATTGCAAAATAGCTTTGAACAACTTCCCGGCTTCTGCATCGTCAAGCATCTGTATATGTTCCAGATAGTCACAATACAGAATAAAACTTTTTTTCTTCATTACTCCGCCTTTCCTGCTGCCTATTCGCTGATAGCATCAATATATTGCTGAACCTTCCGCACGTTCCAAAAGACACGCCGCCCACTCTGTACCCTTGCCCCGGCATCCGTTCCAATCTTTACGGCTGCCGGTCTGCCAGCTGATAACATTTCTTGCAATCCATTAGTATCAACAAGCATTTGATTTTCTACTTTTCCTTTTGCCCTTGTTGCTCTCATGGTTTTACCTCCCTTTTTTGTTTGTCTGTTTTTGTCACAAGCACTTGTTGAAATACGTTATAACATGACATGATTTTTTTGCCATCTTCACAAATGTGAAGTGATTTTGTGAAAATTCTACTAAATAGAATTACTGATTTACTGTGATTTTCCACTTTTGTAATTTACATTTGTATTTTACATTCTGATAATTTTTGAAGTGTTTTTGTGCAATGTGGAGAAAATGCCGCAAAAAAAGAATATCCGGCAGCAGTTCCCTACTGTCAGATATTCTTTTTCTTGAAATGGGTTAAAAATGGGTTAAAAAAGGCTTTAAAACACTCCAAAAAGTGCCGGAAAGCCTATATTTACGCAATTTTATTTATCAAGGCTTTTCATCGTCGGGAACAGCAGTACATCCCTAATCGCAGGGCTGTCGGTCAAAAGCATCACCAGTCGGTCGATGCCGTATCCGATACCGCCTGTAGGGGGCATACCGATTTCCAGTGCGTTCAGGAAATCCTCATCTGTATGGTTGGCCTCCTCATCTCCTGCCGCAAAGGCAGCATCCTGCGCCGCAAAACGCTCTCTCTGGTCAATGGGGTCATTTAATTCAGAGTAAGCATTACACATCTCCCATGTATTGATAAACAACTCAAAACGCTCCACCTTATCAGGGTCTGATGGTTTTCTCTTGGTTAAAGGAGATATGGCAAGAGGATGGTCCATCACAAAGGTAGGCTGAACCAGATTTTTCTCACAGAACTCTTCAAAGAAGAGATTAATGATATCACCTTTTGTATGGCGTGCTTCGTATTCGATGTGATGCTCGTCTGCCAGCTTCTTGGCTGCTTCATCATCCGCAATCGTATCAAAATCAACGCCTGCATATTTTTTGATACAGTCATTCATGGTAATCCGCTCAAATGGCTTGCCAAAGTCCAGTTCTATTCCATTGTAGGTAACGACAGTGCTACCGCATACTTTTTCGGCCAGGTAACGGAACATACTCTCGGTCAGTTCCATCATGCCCTCATAATCCGTATATGCCTGATACAGTTCCATCAATGTGAACTCAGGATTGTGACGGGTATCCACACCTTCATTACGGAAAACACGTCCAATTTCGTAGACGCGCTCCAGACCGCCTACAATCAGTCTCTTCAGATATAATTCCAAAGAAATACGCAGTTTGACATCCTCGTCCAGCGCATTGTAGTGGGTTTCAAAAGGTCTTGCTGCCGCACCGCCGGCATTGGATACCAGCATAGGAGTTTCCACCTCCATAAAATCACGTCCATCAAGGAAATTGCGAATTTCCTTGATAATTTGGGACCTTTTGATAAAGGTCTCTTTTGCCTCTGCATTCATAATCAAATCAACATATCTCTGGCGGTAACGGGTATCCGTATCTGTCAGTCCATGGAATTTCTCAGGCAGAATCTGTAAACTCTTACTTAACAGTGTAACCGAAGACGCATGAATGGAGATTTCCCCGGTTTTGGTTTTAAAAACTTCCCCGGTAATACCAAGAATATCACCGATATCATATTTCTTAAAATCCGCATATGGTTCTTCTCCGATGCTGTCTCTTGCAACATAAGACTGAATACTTCCTTTTAAATCCTGAATATTACAGAAAGAAGCTTTCCCCATGACACGTTTGAACATCATACGTCCTGCAACAGTAACCACTTTGCCTTCCATCTCTTCAAAGTGGTCTTTGATATCAATGCTATGGTTTGTCACATCAAATCTGGTAATCTGAAAAGGGTCTTTTCCAGCCTTCTGGAGAGCCGCAAGTTTCTCTCTTCTCACCTTTAAAAGCTGATTAACATCCTGTTCCTGAACTTTTGTATTCTGTGTCTCTGCCACGTTGTTTCACTCCTTTATGCTTCCGGTTATATTTGTATTTTATATATTAATTGCTGCGCTGAATCTCCAAAATTTTATAGGCGAAAACACCTGCCTGTGTCTCCACTTCAACAGTGTCCCCAATCTTTTTACCGATAAGTGCTTTACCCACGGGACTTTCATTGGAAATTTTGCCCTTTAAGCTATTTGCCTCGGTGGAGCCTACAATTTTATATTCCAGTTCTTCGCTGTATTCGATATCTAAAATTCTTACCTTGCATCCAATGTTGATTTTGTCCAAGTCAACTTCGTCTTCAACAACTACTTCTGCATTTTTCAGAATTTTCTCCAGTTCCTCGATTCTGGCCTCTATATCACGCTGCTCATCTTTTGCTGCATCATATTCCGCATTCTCAGACAAGTCACCCTGCTCTCTTGCCTCTTTAATCTTCTGGGCAACCTCCTGACGTTTTACCACTTTCAGTTCATGTAACTCATCTTCATATTTTCTGAGTCCTTCGTAGGTCAAAATATTTTTCTTTTCCTGCATGACGTCGCACCTCTCTGTTTTTTGTATGCTTCACAAAGCTCTTTCTATTTTGATATCGCGTTAAAAAAAACACTTCTCCAATATCCCTAATTAACTTAGGTATTATACCTACTTTTACCGGCAGTGTCAAGGTTTTTCCACATCTTGCGCAGGGAGAAATAAGAAATATCAGGATTTTGAATGGATATCCTTCTCGCCTTCTCTTCCATGGCATCCATATCCAGCCAGACACTTCCTGCCATCACCTGTACGCAGGGCATTCTCTCCTCTCCCGAAAAATCCAGAATACTAATGGGTTTTGCGCTGGTAATCCGCGCTTTGCGCAGGGAGGTGACAGGTTCACATAAATGAATGGAAATTGCCAGTCCATATTCTTCATAATAATCTTCCACAAAATCCTGGAGTTGTCCGGTATACACCGCTTCCGACAATATCCAGCATACACTGCGGATATGCCGTGCGTGTTTTATCAAAAGCTCTGGAATGCAGGGGGCATAGCCGATAATCTGGTAGTCTGCATGGCGCGCATAAGGCAGTAGCTGCTCTGCCCAAAATAAATCCCGGTAATGACAAAACTCCCCGGCAGGAAAACGCTGACTCCAGCCTGCCAGTGCAAACAGCCGGGAACGGATATTTCTCTCATAAACAATCTGGCAGTCCTCTGCAAGAGACACATCCTCATCCAGCACGCCTGCCACTGCTTCGTGCAGCAGTTCTGTCTGCGGCGAAACCATTTCTCTGTGTGGTTCTTCCGCTCTTTGTGACCCTGCTGTGTGTCCGGCTGCTTTGGGAAGCTGCTTCTTCCTATTGGATGTCTTTTGGGGAAAATGCTGTGTTCTGTCTTTCGTCTTCCTGCGGAATCTGTTTAACAGTCTGCTCCATATCCCGACACGAATCTGCTCTCCCGGCTGTTGCCCGGAAAGATGAGGCGTTTCCTCCACCTCCTGCCAGAAAGCATTCCGTATTCCCACTTTTATCAGGGCGTAACCCGTCCGGCTCCCCTTATAATCCACCTTTTCAAGCACTATATTCTGCGTTTCGTTTCCTCTGTATTCATAAAAGTAAATAAGATTTTCCATGTATTAATGTATGCCTGTTCCGAAATAAATATTTCTAAACAAATATTTCTTCCACGCCGTCTACAAGTTCCGCCATGGTTTCCATGGTATTAATCATCTGCCGGAAACGATTGGAGTGAGGCATTCCCACCGTATACCATGACAGATGTTTCCGCATTTCCCGCACTCCGGTATATTCGCCTTTGTATTCCAACTGCAGCGCGGCATGTCTTAGTATCAATTCCTTTTTTTCCTGACTGGCTGGCTTTGGGGGAATAACACCCTTTTCCAGATATTCCTTGATTTCCCTGAAAATCCATGGATTGCCCTGGGCAGCCCTTCCAATCATCACACCGTCGCATCCGGTATTATCCAGCAGTTTTTTGGCTTTCTCTCCACTGTCCACATCACCGTTGCCGATGACCGGAATCCTTACGGCATCCTTCACCCGGGCAATAATATCCCAGTCCGCCTCACCGCTGTAATACTGCTTACTTGTACGTCCATGAACTGCCACTGCTGCCACACCACAGCTTTCCGCAATTTTGGCAATTTCCACTGCATTAACATGGGTGTCATCAAAGCCTTTCCTTATTTTGACCGTAACCGGTTTCTGAATGGCTTTCACAAGACTTCCCAGAATATTTTCCACCAGCTTCGGATTTTTCATCAGGGCAGAGCCTTCGCCATTGTTTACCACTTTGGGCACAGGGCATCCCATATTGATATCCAGAAACGAAAAGGGACGTTCTTCAATTCTTTTTGCCATCTCACTGATAATAACCGGGTCGGAACCGAATAACTGCAGCGATACCGGAAGTTCATCGGGATGAATCTCCATCAGGCTGTCTGTGTTTTTATTATTGTAATATATCGCCTTGGCACTCACCATTTCCATACACACCAGCCCCGCTCCCAGTTCCCTGCATAACAGACGAAATGGCAGGTCGGATACGCCTGCCATGGGAGCAAGAATAATATTGTTGTCCAAAGTAACTCCACCAATGGTTAATCTGCTCATTTTTTATGTCCTTTATTTGCGATTCTTATCATAGATAATACGAAGTCCGTCCAGTGTCAGGGAACTGTCATAGATATCAATGGTATCCGTCTCATCGGCAATCAGCCTTCCCAGCCCTCCTGTGGCAACCACTTTCATGTTATCCAGTCCGCTTTCCTCACGCACTTTTTTGATAATATATTCTGTCTGTCCAATCTGTCCGTACATCAGTCCCGCCTGCATACTGCTGATTGTCTCCTGCGCCAGAATGGAGTCCGGTTTCTTGATTTCAATATTGGGCAGTTTCGCGGTCTGTGTCCACAGTGCCTCGGAACAGATACGGATTCCCGGTGCAGTGATTCCCGCAGCAAATTTACCGTCCTCTGTCACCAAATCATAGGTGGTCGCTGTGCCAAAATCCAGCACCAGTACCGGTCCACCATATTTCTCATAAGCCGCCACTGCATCCACAATACGGTCTGCACCGATTGCCCTGGGATTCTCTGTCACCACTTTGATGCCTGTTTTCACACCCGGTCCCACAATCAGCGGCGTATTATTCAGATAGCGAACCACTGCGTTGGTTAAGGAGTGCATTACATCCGGCACAACGCTGGCAATGATACAGCCCTCCAGGTCCCTGGTATTCATTTCGGAATTTTTCAGCATCTGGGTAATCATTACACCATACTCATCCGAAGTTCTGGGTATTTTGGTTGTCATGCGGAATGTGGCTTTTAAATCCTCACCATCATATACACCAAATGTCAGATTTGTATTACCAACATCAATTACTAATATCATCTTGCCAACCTTCTTCCTTTAAAATAAATATTCTATAATAGAGTGCCAGAGCTTCCAGCAGTTCCTGTCTTTTGCGACGTATCTCCGAAATCAGCAGACCACTGGAAATTTCATCATAATATATGTCGTCGTCTTCTGCCTGGGTCTCCAGAGATAACTGACCGTCCTCCTCAAACACCAAGGTCAGAATTCCTCCCACTTCCTCGGTGAACAGCACACATATTATATGCAGTTCATCCTTTATGGAATCCGGGATATTGGCAAACTGCTGGTTAAAATAATACTTTTTTTCATAGGCGTTCGCACCACAGAGTACCACTCTATCCATTGTAAATCCTCTCCATCCTTTATACATAACCATAAATGCCCCTGACGGAAACCTCGCCCGCATAGACTGTCTGCACTGTCTCGTCAGGAAGTTCCACCAGAAGCTGCCCTTTTTCGTCAATTCCTCTGGCAACTCCACGATATTCACCTGCCGGGTCCAATACGCACACCTCTCTGTCCTTATTCACCAGAAGGTCATTGTATGTCTGCTGCAGCCCTGATAAATCACCTGCAGCCGCAAATTCTTCATAAAGCTTCTCGAAGCGCTCCATCACATGAAAAATCAGTTCCGAACGGGAAATCTCCCGCCCGCACACCTCACAGAGTGTGGTTGCTTTATCCGCAAGCTCCGGCACAAATTCTTGCTTTTTCACATTAATTCCCACGCCGATAACCACATATTGAATGCAGTCCTGCTCCACGCTCAGACTCATTTCCGTCAGGATTCCGCAGACTTTCCTTCCATTCATAACAATATCGTTGGGCCATTTAATCTGAGCTTTCTGTCTGGTCTGTATGGTTGCTTCAATTCCCTGCGCCACAGCTATAGCCATCACCAGAGTAAGCATAGGGGCAGTAGCAGTGGCAAAATCCGGTTTTAGAATCAGTGTAAAATATACATTGGTACCTGCCGGACTGACCCAGCCATGTCCTCTTCTGCCCCTGCCTGCGGTCTGCATATCTGTCACTACCAGTGTGCCATGGGCTGCTCCCTCCTCTGCCATCCGTTTTGCCTGAACGTTGGTAGAACCAAGACAGTCATAAAAACAGACCGGCTGTGCCACCCATTTTGTGTGCATTCTGCTGGACAGTTCATTCTGTCCGTAGATTTCCTCCTGCGCTGTACTCGCGGATTCAAGCAGTCTGTACCCTTTGTTGCGTACCGCTTCGATGGGATAACCCTCTTTTTTCAACTGTCCCACTGCCTTCCAGACAGCAGTACGCGACACACCATATTTTTCACAAAGCTCCTGCCCTGACACATAATCCGAACTCTCCCGCAGCAGCGATAAAATTTTCGCTTTAATGGTAATCACTCCTTATAATGTAGCCAGCATCACTGCTTTAATGGTATGCATACGGTTTTCAGCCTCTTCAAATACCAGGGACTGGGCGGACTCGAAAACTTCATCCGTCACTTCCATCTCTGTAATGCCGAAACGCTCGCCCATCTGCGCACCAATTTTAGTTTTCAAGTCATGGAATGCAGGAAGACAGTGCATGAAAACTGACGTTTCGCCCGCATTATCCATAACTGCTTTATTGACCTGATAAGGAGACAGTTCACGGATACGCTCTTCCCAGACCTCGTCCGGCTCACCCATGGACACCCATACATCTGTGTAAACCACATCTGCTCCCATAGTTCCCTGTGTTACATCCTCTGTCAGGGTAATACTTCCGCCTGACTGCGCCGCTATCTCCCTGCACTGTGCCACCAGGGCCTCTTCCGGAAAATATTTGGCGGTGGTGCAGGCAGTAAAGTGCATTCCCATTTTGGCACATGCCACCATCAGGGAATTACCCATATTGT
>CAZRZM010000079.1:0-13514 GCA_964604575.1 uncultured Acetatifactor sp. | reverse complement strand
GCTCCTTTTCTTCTGTTTATATGGTCAGATATATCCTTCTATTGAGAGCATATACATATTGTAAGAATTGTGTCAATGAACAAAGGTAGCAATCATAGTTAAGATATGATTGGCATATATGGCAAAGGCTCCCCGGTCTTTTTTCATTTCATCTGTCAGTTCAAAGAAAATTTCCTTATCTGCATATTTCCGTTTGAAAATGGGAGAGAAGATGGCGTCCCATTCCGGGAGATAGCAGGATACCTTGCGGGTGTAGCAGTTGGAAGCATGTGCCTGCTCCCTGTGTCCGTTATCCACAAAGGATGCAACGGATTTGTGGAGTGCCACATCTTCCTCCGGAAGATAGTAGTAATCCCTGTAGTTGGCATAGAAATATTTCATTTCTTCTTCCAGCAGAGGTACTTTGATGGTCGCGGTCAGATTATCACCGTGGAAATAGCAGCCATTGGCAGCGGCAGATATAGGTTTGGGCAATGCAGACTGCAGAGTCAGCGTTATCAAAAGCTCTTTGCGTGTTCTGCCATGGACATCCCGGTAAGAGTTTGCCTGTACCTTTTTGGGTTTTATATTTTCTGCAAATAAGTCATAATAAGCCAGCATGGGAAGAATGTTGAGCATACCTTTTAAGTCATCCTGATTGTGTAACAACAAAGAATTTTCAGCAAAATCGGTTGGACTCTTCACATAATCGTGATAAATGCCGATTAGCTCTCCACCGGAAAAAACATCCATGCGGTTAATACCCAGAAACTGCTCCAGCGTTTTCTGCTTGCAGTTGGGGAGGTTTAAAAATAGCTTGTATGGAGAAATTCTTTTGTATAAATCAATTCCCTCAAACATATCAAAGGAATAGGGAAGCAGTAGCTGCACACATTTCTGGGTTAGAAAGGGCAGATCAAAGTTATTGCCGTTAAAATGAATCAGATAACGGTAGGGTTTGGCAAAATCAAAAAAGGCATTTATAATGGCAGATTCTTCCTCATAGCTGCATGCCATCCATTGGATGGTATTCCAGTTTCCTGCCTGAAAATAAGCGCACCCAATCATATATAAATAAGATGACTGCGCGGTGAATCCGGTGGTTTCAATATCTAAAAAAAGAATTTGTTCGACGGGGGCAAGTTTTTCAACAGGATAAGCAATGGAAAACTGTTCCAGTGTTTCTTCTAATATTTTCATATTTCCTCTCGTTTCCGCGCTGTATTTTCCCAATTTGTTGATTTTATGCGGGGACAACGCCATATTTACACATTCTTTCTATTTTCTAACCATATCATAGCATAATTTGCAAAAATACAGTAGTATTTTTTGATAAAAATAGTATAATTAAATTAATATTTGTTTGATATATTCTATCAGAAAGGGTAACAGTTCAGCCTTGTATCAGGTTACGCTGTCGGACCATAGTTATTCCTGTTCAGACGCGTTTCCACTTGAATAAAAACGTAGCGGACACATAAGGCACCAAAATACGGTGCCTAAGTGCCGACGTTTTTATACAGTCTTCACAGGAACAACTATGGTCCGGCAGCGTAACCCGGTGTAAGGCTGAACTGTTACCGGAAAGGACGAAAAGAGGTATGGCAAAGTTGACATTTGTAGGTGGTATTCATCCCTATGATGGAAAGGACCTGTCCAAGGACAAACCAATTACGGAAGTGCTTCCGGGGGGGGAACTGGTATATCCTTTGTCACAGCATATCGGGGCGCCTGCAAAACCGGTGGTACAGAAGGGTGACAGGGTACTGGCAGGGCAGTTGATTGCAGAAGCCGGAGGATTTGTTTCCGCACCGATTTATGCGTCGGTTTCGGGAACGGTGAAGGCAGTGGAGCCGAGACGGGTTGTGACCGGCGACAGCATTATGAGTATTGTAATTCAGAATGATGAACTTTACGAGACTGTGGAGTTTTATCCTACGGCGCCTTTTGAAAAGATGACAAAGGACGAGATTCTTGACGCCATCAAAGAGGCAGGCATTGTGGGCATGGGAGGCGCCGGTTTCCCAACCCATGTGAAGCTGTCCCCGAAGGAGCCGGATAAAATTGATTATGTAATTGCAAACTGTGCGGAATGTGAGCCATATTTGACATCTGATTATCGCAGAATGTTAGAGGAGCCGGAGAAGCTTATAGGCGGATTAAAATGTATTTTGAAATTATTTGACCATGCCCAGGGAATTCTGGCAGTGGAGAATAATAAGCCGGACTGCATTTCCCTTTTACGGCAGCTTACGAAGGATGAGCCGAGAATCAGTGTCAAAGCACTTAAGACCAAATATCCCCAGGGTGCGGAACGTCAACTGATTTATGCCACCACGGGCAGGAAAATCAATTCTTCCATGCTGCCTGCGGATGTGGGATGCGTGGTGAACAATGTGGATACCATGGTTGCTGTTTACCGTGCGGTAATCGAGGGACGTCCGCTGATGGAGCGCATTGTGACCGTGACAGGAGATGCTGTTGTAAATCCCCGCAATTTCCGGGTACGCATCGGTACCAGCTACAAGGAGCTGGTGGATGCCGCAGGAGGTTTCAAAACACAGCCGGAGAAAATTGTCTGTGGCGGACCGATGATGGGATTTGCCATGTTTGATTTGAATGTGCCTGCCACCAAGACATCCACAGCCATTCTGGCATTTACCAGGGATGAAGTTTCCATGATGGAACCGGGGCCCTGCATCAACTGTGGAAGATGTGTGGAAGTGTGTCCGGGAAGGGTAATGCCCAGCAGACTGGCAGACTGTGCGGAGCATTTTGATGAAGAGGGATTTCTGGCAGGAAACGGTATGGAATGCTGCGAGTGCGGCTGCTGCAGTTTTGTATGTCCGGCAAAACGGCCATTGACCCAGGAGATTAAATCCATGCGCAAAATACAGCTTGCTAAGAGAAAGAAATAGGGAGGATAAAATTGTGGCTGAACGATTAAGAGTATCTTCCAATCCGCATGTGCGTTCCAAGGCGACTACCAGCGGGATAATGACTACCGTAATTATTGCCCTGATGCCTGCAGCCGGATATGGAATCTATAATTTTGGTATCAGGGCGCTGTGGCTGATACTTGTGACAGTGGCAAGTACGGTGCTTACAGAATTTTTGTTTGGACTTTACAAAAAGAAAATGACAATAACCGATATGTCGGCAGTGGTGACAGGAATTTTACTGGCACTGAATCTTCCGGTGGGACTGCCGTTGTGGATGGCGGCGCTGGGTGGTGTTTTCGCGATTCTGGCTGCTAAGCTTCTGCTGGGCGGACTGGGACAGAATTTTATGAATCCGGCACTTGCAGGACGTTGTTTTCTTCTGATGTCATTTCCGTCCCAGATGACGAATTTTGCAAATGAAAGCGGTTCTTTCTTAAAATTTACCTGGGATGCCTATACGGGAGCGACACCTCTGGCAGCGCTAAAGGCAGGGGAGAGCGTAAACGTTGTGGATATGATAGTGGGGCGCACCGCAGGAACTATCGGTGAAACCTCCATGATAGCCATTTTGACTGGAGCCTGTTTTCTGATTTTAACCGGGGTGATTGATTTACGGATACCCGGAAGTTACATAATATCTTTTGTGTTATTTGTAGGACTGTTTGGCGGACATGGTTTTGACCCGGCTTATCTGGCGGCACAGCTTGCAGGAGGCGGTCTGATGCTGGGAGCCTTCTTTATGGCGACGGATTACGTGACAAGACCCATTACCATAAAGGGACAGTATGTATTCGGTATTTTCCTGGGAATTATGACTGGAATTTTCCGTATCTTCGGACCGGCGGCAGAGGGAGTATCCTATGCGATTATTCTGGGCAACTTGTTAGTACCTCTGATTGAGAAAGTGACAAAGCCAAAGGGCTTTGGAATAGGAGGGAAGCGTCATGAAAAATAATGCGGAATGGAAAGTCATGTTGAAAGAAGCGGGAATTTTGTTCGCAATCACACTTTTGGCAGGTGTTCTGCTGGGATTTGTACATGAACTTACGAAAGAGCCTATTCGTATCCAGCAGGAAAAAGCCGTACAGGAAGCCTGCCAGTCCGTATTTACGGATGCGGCAGGATTTACAGAGCTGGAGTATGTTCCAGATGACGGCCTGACGGCGGCACTTGGGGAGATGGGAGTAAAAGCGGGAACCGTTTATGAGGCATGTGATGCCACCGGAGCCTGTGTAGGTTATGTGGTGGAATCTACATCCACCCAGGGGTATGGTGGAAATATTGTCCTCTATACAGGAGTCACTTTGGATGGTATGATAAATGATATCGCACTGATGGAGATATCCGAGACCGCAGGACTGGGTATGCAGGCGGATAAGGTGCTGTCACCCCAGTTCCATGAGAAAAAGGTGGATTCCTTTACCTACACCAAATCGGGAAGCCGCTCAGACTCGGAGATTGATGCTATCAGCGGTGCGACCATTACCACAAAAGCAGTCACCAACGCCGTAAACGGCGGATTGATGATTTTTAAAGATATCACAGAGGGAGGTGGCAGCAATGAATAAGGCTTTGGAACGGCTGTATAACGGTCTGATAAAAGAAAACCCTACCTTTGTGCTGACGCTTGGCATGTGTCCCACACTGGCAGTAACCACATCGGCAGTCAATGGTCTGGGTATGGGACTCACCACTATGGTAGTGCTGGCTTTCAGTAACCTGTTTATTTCCTGCCTACGGAAAATGATTCCGAACAGAGTACGCATACCTGCGTTTATTGTGATAATTGCATCCTTTGTAACAGCAGTACAGCTTTTGCTGGAGGCATATTTACCTTTTTTGAATCATTCGCTTGGAGTTTATATTCCGCTGATTGTGGTAAACTGTATCATTTTGGGAAGAGCGGAGAGTTATGCTTATTCCAATCCTCCAATTCCGTCTTTGTTTGACGGTATCGGTATGGGACTTGGATTTACCGTGGCGCTTACGCTGATTGGTATATGCAGGGAGTTTTTGGGCGCCGGAACGATTTTTAACTATAGTATCATGCCGGATGGATTTACCCCTATTGGTATTTTTGTGGCAGCGCCGGGTGCGTTCTTTGTACTCGCCGCCCTGACCGCTTTTCAGAATTATTTAAAGATATCGAGAGAGCGGGCGGGAAAGGATGCTTCCCGGATTCAGTCGGGATGCAGTGAGGACTGCATGAACTGTTCCGACAGCGGATGTGCAAGGCGGTTTTATGACACGCAGGCAAACGGTGCTTCGGAATTAGATGTGAAGGCACAGACTGCTCGGGCAAAGGAGGAGAAATAAATGGAAAGTGTAAAAGATTTACTGCTTTTGTTGGTGGGCTCCTCGCTGGTGAGCAATGTGGTCTTAAGTCAGTTTCTGGGCTTATGTCCTTTTCTGGGAGTATCCCGCAAAGTAAAGACAGCAGCAGGTATGGGCAGTGCGGTAATCTTTGTTATCACACTGGCAAGTGCAGTGGCAGGAGTTATCTACAAATTTATTCTGCAGCCCTTTGGGATTGAATATTTACAGACCATTGTTTTTATTCTGGTGATTGCCGCACTGGTACAGTTTGTGGAAATGTTTTTACATAAGACAATGCCGGCGTTATATGAAGCGCTGGGTGTGTATCTGCCTCTTATCACAACCAACTGTGCCGTTCTGGGCGTTGCGCTCACTAATGTACAGAAAGAGTATGGTATCTTAACAGGAGTGGTAAACGGATTCGCCACTGCTGTGGGATTTACCATCGCCATTGTAATTCTGGCGGGGCTCCGTGAAAAAATGGAATACAATGATGTACCGGAATCTTTCAGGGGAATGCCCATGGTATTGCTTGTGGCAGGATTGATGGCAATCGCATTTAATGGCTTTTCCGGATTATTGTAAGGTTGCAGAAAGGTGGGTTTTATGATAGGTGGAATTGTTACAGCAGCGGTAGTGGTCGGCGTGGTTGGTATTTTTATCGGACTTTTCCTCGGCGTGGCAGGTATGAAGTTCAAGGTTACTGTGGATGAAAAGGAGGAGGCAGTTTTAGGCGCGCTTCCCGGAAATAACTGTGGTGGCTGTGGATACGCAGGCTGTTCCGGTCTTGCGGCAGCCATTGCAAAAGGGGAAGCTGCGGTGAATGCCTGCCCGGTGGGCGGAGAAGCCGTAGGGAAAAAAATTGCTGAAATTATGGGTGTGGAGGCTGCGGCAGGAGAAAAAATGGTGGCGTTTGTGCACTGCCAGGGTGACTGTGAAAAGGCAGGTACAGATTACGATTACTATGGTGTAGATGACTGCCGTATGGTGGGATTTGTACCTAACGGAGGACCCAAGTCCTGCAACAGCGGCTGTCTTGGCTATGGAACCTGCGTGAAAGCCTGTCCTTTTGATGCCATAGAGATAAAAAATGGTGTGGCAGTGGTGGATAAGGAGAAATGTAAAGCGTGTGGAAAATGTGTTGCGGTGTGTCCCAAACATTTGATTTCCCTGATTCCGTATCGCGCGAAACGGATAGTGGCATGTAGTTCAACGGACAAAGGTCCCGTTACCATGAAAGCCTGCCAGGTGGGTTGTATCGGATGTGGTATCTGTGTAAAGAACTGTCCCGAACAGGCGGTTACCGTGACGGATTTTCATGCAGTCATAGATCAGGAGAAATGTGTGGGATGTGGTATCTGTGCAGAGAAATGTCCCAAGAAGGCAATTATAGAGATGTAAGGAGGATTGGATGCGTTTACCGGATGATTATGAAGAGCGTTCCGGAATGACTCCGACGGTAGTTACCACTATCGTGGCGGTTACTTTGTTTGTGAGTCTGATTCTGGTGGTTGTTTTAGTAATGAATGGAAACCAGAACCGGAAAGCCAGTGCGAAACAGGATGACAGCACCCAGGTGGCGGAGGATTTGAACCAGGACGCACCTGAGGTCAGGGACGGCATCACATATCCAGATACAGATGAGCTTGTGACTGGAAGCACCCTGACCCCGGATGACCTTGATTTCTGGGAGCTATACCCGCTTGAAGAGGTATCAGAAGACAATGGGAAAAAGGCTGAGGATGAAGAACAGGGAGAAGAAGTGGAAGAAAATGATCCTTCTACGGACGGAAAACATACTTTGGTGCAGTATGCGGACGGTAAAGAGGAATGGGTGTTAATCAGTCCCTATCTTCCCAAGCATGAATATGATTTTACCAAGCTGGTATGTCAGGACAATTTCATGAAATATTATGAGGATGGAAAACAGGTGTCCTATCTTGGAGTGGATATTTCCAAATACCAGGATTACGTGGATTTTGTGAAGCTCAAAAAAGCGGGGATTAATTTTGTAATGCTCCGGGTGGGCGCCAGAGGCTATGGAAGCGGGCAGCTTGTTCTGGATGATTATTTTTCGGATAATCTCAAGCGCGCTACAGACGCCGGGCTGGAGGTGGGAGTGTACTTTTTCTCCCAGGCAATTACTGCGGAAGAAGCCATAGAAGAAGCGGATATGGTGCTGGAAAATATCAAAGATTACACCATCACTTATCCGGTGGCTTTTGATATGGAGAAAATTGCCAATGATACCGCGCGCATAGATAATCTGACGAAAGCGGAAAAAACCAGCATTGCCATAAGTTTTCTGGACAGAGTGGCTGCTGCAGGCTATAAAACCATGATTTATGGGAATAAAGAATGGCTAATCAAACAGATTGATATGTCAAAGCTGACGGGTTATGATGTGTGGCTGTCCCAGATAGGAGACATCCCGGACTATCCCTACAAATTTACCATGTGGCAGTACAGTACGGAGACATCAGTGGATGGAATTGCCGGATATGCCAATTTGAATATCAGTTTTATTGATTATTCAGAGAAATGATTCAGGGTCGGTATTCTGCTATTTTTGGCGAAATGGATAAGGAAGAGTAAATCTCCGCATATTTCCGGGGGGAAATTCCCTCGATGTAGTTGGGGGAAAAATTCTTATTCACGCCATTTTTATGCAGAATATCGATTGCTTTGTTATAGGCGATGGCAGCCTCCAGCTCCGTGGCATATCTCCCTACCAGATAGTTGCCGCGGATGTGGATTCGGACGCTGTAAACAGGCTCTCCCTGCTCGAAGGAGAGGCGCACTCCATGGTAGATATTCAGAATTTCTATATTTTCACGTCTAAAATCAGTGGAATCCCCATTAATAAATCGAAAATCAATACCGGACACCGCATAATTCTTGATACCGTAACGGGATGCAATATTTATCTGCATACCATAGTCAGCCACAAAATAGTGGTTGCCGCGGCACATAATTTTGTGGGAAGAATAGTAGAATAAATCGTCCATATCAAATTTTAAAATATGGGTGGGAGACAGATAATAATAAAAAAGCTTCTGCCCCACATAAATTGGGTTGCCAAAATAGATGCCATTATCCCTGAAATTAATGAGAATTACCCATTTTTCAAAGGACAGCAGGCTGGAATCCTGATAATGCATCAGAGTGACACTGCTGCCGGATAAGAGCAGATTGCCCTCCAGATAGGCGCGGTGTGCCTCCAGGGGAGTACGGTAACTGCCCAGACTGATGTGTTTTTTACAATAGGTCAGGGAGGCGCGGTAGTATACTTCGCCATTTTTTTTGGTGGCACAAAATACACCCTCATAATGTTCTGATTCGTTCTTCATTTTATTTGATGTCGACGTTTCTTCTTTTTTCATAAATAAATTATAACATTTTTTCACAAATATGTACAATTTTGAAATATTTTTGGGACTTGCCTCATACAATAATAATTGTAGTAATGAAAACAGGAGGAAGGTCTTATGTATAAAAAGGCTATAAGTGGTCTTGTGCTGGTATATCTGCTGTTTTTGTTTGGAGTCATCTGTGTCAGGGGATTTGAAAAAAACAGGCTGGATGCGAAGGCTCCGGTACAGACCATCAGACTGGATGAGAAGCTGTTGGCGGAGGAAGAGAAAAATATTATTGGTATCACCCAGGTTGCGGCATCCGGGCAGAGAGTTGTGGAGTGTAATACCATTGAGCAGGAAGATATATTTCAATTTGAAGAAGAGGAGCTTAACATTCTTCTGCGTATAGTGGAGGCGGAGGCGGGCAGTGAAGACGAGGAGGGAAAGCTGCTGGTTGCCAATGTAGTGCTTAACCGTGTGGAGAATGAAGCGTTTCCGGATACGGTTTCCGATGTTGTGTTTCAAAAAGAAAAAGGAGTGGCGCAGTTTTCTCCGGTTTCCAATGGGACCATATGGTCTGTGAAAGTCAGCGACGAGACAGTGAACGCGGTGGAGCGGGCACTGGCAGGAGAGGATATTTCAAATGGCGCCCTGTATTTTGCGGCGAGAAAATATGCAGGCGGTGAACGTATGCGGTGGTTTGATGAGAATCTGACCTTTCTTTTTGAACATGGCGGACACGAGTTTTTTACTTCTGCAAAATGATTTGGTGTAGGACTGAACTGTGACGAATATCCGAATATCTCCCTTTAAAATAATTGCGTCCTGTAAGAAAGTGTGCTATAATGTCTGCGAATCTAACGAGCCTGACGGATATAAAATGAGAAATAGGTGTGCGCAGAGGGCACATGAAGGGAGAAACGATGGAAGTATTATATAACAGTACGAGAAGCAATGGCAGTCCGGTGAAAGCCTCCGAGGCAATTTTAAAGGGACTTTCAGACGATGGTGGTCTGTTTGTACCCGACCATATTCCGGCATTGGACAAGAGTTTAAAAGAACTGGCGGGCATGACCTATCAGGAAGTGGCATATGAAGTCATGAAGCTGTATCTTACCGACTTTACCGGGGAAGAGTTAAGAAACTGTATTAACAGGGCATATGACGCAAAGTTTGATACGGAAGTGATTGCACCCCTTGTGGAAGCGGAAGGTGCATATTATCTGGAACTGTTCCATGGCTCCACTATTGCATTTAAAGATATGGCATTGTCGATACTGCCACATTTAATGATTACTTCTGCGCGCAAGAATCAGATAAAGAATGAAATTGTAATTTTGACTGCAACCTCCGGTGATACCGGCAAGGCTGCGCTGGCAGGTTTTGCAGGAGTGGAAGGGACTAAAATCATTGTTTTCTATCCCAAAAACGGTGTCAGCCCCATTCAGGAAAAGCAGATGATTACCCAGAAGGGTGATAATACACTGGTGGTGGGTATCCATGGCAATTTCGACGATGCGCAGACGGGTGTGAAAAAGATTTTTTCTGATAAAGAGCTTGCAAAAGAGATGGATGAGAAGGGCTTCCAGTTCTCCTCTGCCAATTCCATTAATATCGGCAGACTGGTTCCCCAGATTTGCTATTATGTATATGCCTATGCGCAGCTTTTGAAGGAAGGGAAAATTGCAGAGGGTGAGAATATCAATGTAGTAGTGCCTACTGGTAATTTTGGTAATATTCTGGCAGCATTTTATGCAAAGAATATGGGACTGCCCATCGCAAAACTGATTTGCGCCTCCAATGACAACAAGGTATTGTATGATTTCTTCCAGACAGGTGTTTATGACAGGAACAGAGAGTTTGTGCTGACAACCTCTCCTTCCATGGATATTTTGATTTCCAGCAATCTGGAGCGTCTGATTTATCGGATTGCCGGCAATGATGCGGACAAGAACAGGGAACTGATGACAGCGCTTAGTGGAGAGGGCAGATACGAAATTACGGAGGAAATGAGAAAACAGCTTGATTCCTTCTATGGCAATTATGCAGATGAGGAGGAGACAGCACAGGAGATTAAGAGACTGTATCAGGCCTGTGGATATGTTCTGGACACCCATACTTCCGTTGCTTCTGCTGTATACC
The DNA here is from genome assembly GCA_964604575.1 of uncultured Acetatifactor sp. Taxonomy (GTDB): domain Bacteria; phylum Bacillota; class Clostridia; order Lachnospirales; family Lachnospiraceae; genus Acetatifactor. The sequence continues at coordinate 2,779 of CAZRZM010000079.1, read as the reverse complement.
AGAAGTACCGGAAGCAGACCGGGGACAATACCAGGGCGGTAATTGCTTCCACAGCCAGTCCTTTTAAGTTTACAAGAAGCGTTATGAATGCCATTGATGCAAAATATGATGCCCTGAGTGATTTTGAACTGGTGGATGAGCTTTCCAGAATTGCCAATGTGAAGGTACCTATGGCAATCGAAGAGATTCGTACCGCTCCCATAGTCCATGATAAACAGTGTGATGTGGATAAAATGCAGGCGGTTGTAAAAGAATTTTTAAAGATGTAACAGATAATGCCGGAATGGATATTCAGACAGGGATAATATGACAGGAATCATTTAACAAGGGATGTGGATTCGTGATACCGGATACCGGAATCGCCAAATCCACATCCCTTGTTTTAAGTTTTAAGGCAGAAAGGTTGCAAGCCATATAGCCACAGCCGGCACAATGAAGACCACCAGAAACAGTACTGCGATTGTTATTTTTACACATCTTTTTTCTTTCAATGTCAGAACCATCATAGAAAGCAAATCAGCCAGAAAGAAGAATTGGAGGATGCCTGCTGCCACGCATAGAAATCTGCCGTGGACCCCCTGCCTGCGGGACTGCACAATATAGGCTATTGAATAAGGCGCAGCTCCAATCAGGCAAAACCAGCCGGGTACGGAAAACAGTATCACTATGGAGAACAGCACCGCTGCTGTGGGGACAAAAAGAACCGTAAAAGCAGCGGGGGCCAGCATCAAAAAGACAGCCAGGACAAAACAAAGACTGCCTGTAATGAAAAAGGGAACCAGGGAATATTTAATCAGCAGAGCACAGTGTAACAGATGGATTCTGCTGACCTTGTTTCTGGCCCGGATAACGACTATCAGATTCACAAGACCCAAAATAAGAGGAAGCAGCAATGGCCAGATGTGTATAGCGTATTCATCGGTGGCATTTTGGTTTATCCAGAAATATAAAACAGGCAACAGGTAGATAGAGACGGTATAAAAAATGGGCGGCAGGTAGATAGGGTGAAAGCCTTTTTGATAGTCCATTATTGTATTCTCCTTTGGAATGTTGATAGTTGATTTATTAGACAGTATATCAGATTCATACTGTTTTTTCAATCAGGCGCCTGGGCTGGTGCCTGGCACACATGATGGTAATTCTGTGGAAAATGTGATAAAATAGCAGGTAACGTATCGCAGTGAATTGTCAGAACAATGGAAATTATAAGGAGAGCAGAGCATGAAAGCAGAAGAGATTTTAAGCAGAGTGGACCACACCCAGTTAAAGGCATTTGCCACATGGGAGGATATTGTAAAGCTATGTGAGGAGGCGATTGCCTCTCATACGGCAAGTGTATGTGTGCCGCCCACTTATATCAGAAAAATTCACGACACCTATGGGGACAAAGTGAATATCTGTACAGTGGTTGGTTTTCCTCTGGGTTACAGCACCACAGCCGCAAAAGAGGCAGAGATTGTCCAGGCACTGGCGGATGGCTGTAATGAGATTGATATGGTAGTGAATATCAGTGATGTGAAAAACGGATGGTATGATAAAGTGGAGGAGGAAATCAGACGGTTAAAGAAAGCATGTGGCAATCATATTCTGAAGGTGATTATCGAGACCTGTTATCTGACCAGAGAAGAAAAAATAGCCATGTGCAGGGCGGTAACCAATGCCGGGGCAGACTTTATCAAAACCTCCACCGGATTCGGTACAGGCGGAGCCACCAGAGAGGATATTGAATTGTTTAAAGAAAACATAGGTCCCCAGGTAAAAATCAAGGCGGCTGGAGGTATTTCCACGCTGGAGGATTTGGAGATGTTTGTGGAGCTTGGCTGTGACCGTATCGGAACGTCCAGGGCGGTGGGACTTTTAAAGGGAGAGGAGACCAGCGGATATTGACAACACTTCAGGAGATTTATTTCACAGAAATTTTATTTCTTTTCTGTTGATTTTTTTCTTTGTTTATGTATACTTATATTGGGGAACGTGGTTTAAGTCCACGTTTTTGCTAAAATGTTGTATCATCCACATGCGTGGGATTACAATACACTATATTATAAGAAAAGAGGTTAATGTGAGATGGCAGAGATTAATTTGAGCAAGTATGGCATCGACGGAACAACAGAGATTGTCCACAATCCTTCTTTCGAGATGTTGTTTGAAGAAGAGACAAAGACTGATTTGGAAGGTTATGAGAAGGGACAGGTCAGTGAGCTGGGTGCTGTTAATGTTATGACAGGTATCTATACAGGTCGTTCTCCTCAGGATAAGTACATTGTTGTTGACGAGAATTCCAAAGATACCGTATGGTGGACATCAGACGAGTACAAGAATGATAACCATCCCATGACTGAGGATGTCTGGGCAACCGTGAAAGAAATTGCCAAGAAAGAGCTTTCCAATAAGAGACTGTTTGTTGTGGATGCGTTCTGTGGCGCCAACAAAGATACCCGTATGGCAGTTCGTTTCATTGTTGAGGTTGCATGGCAGGCACATTTCATTAAAAATATGTTTATCCAGCCCACAGCAGAGGAGCTTGAGACTTTTGAGCCGGATTTCGTAGTATACAATGCTTCCAAGGCTAAAGTTGAGAACTACAAGGAGCTTGGTCTGAACTCTGAGACAGTTGTGGCGTTTAATATCACCAGCCGTGAGCAGGTTATTATCAATACATGGTATGGCGGAGAGATGAAGAAGGGTATGTTCTCCATGATGAACTACTACCTTCCTCTGAAAGGTATCGCTTCCATGCACTGTTCTGCAAACACAGATATGAACGGTGAGAATACCG
>CAZRZM010000078.1:0-13540 GCA_964604575.1 uncultured Acetatifactor sp. | reverse complement strand
CAGCCGCTTGTTTTTCTGCGCATGTGGTATAATGATTCTGCTGTCGCAGAATTTATGGCGGTATAACCGTCATGTCACCGCTAACGCGGTGCATTATATAGGGAGTGTGTCATACATGGCGAAACAAAAGGAAGTAAAAACCAATGCGATGCGGATATTGGAGTCACTGAAAATTCCATTTGAGCACTACACTTATGAGTGTGACGAATTTGTGGATGGTTTACAGATAGCGGACATGCTTTCTCTTCCATATGAAAAAGTTTACAAAACATTAGTGACCCAGGGGAACAGCAGGAATTATTTTGTGTTTGTCATTCCCATAGCCAAAGAGCTGGATATGAAAAAGGCTGCCAAATCCGTGGGGGAGAAGAGTGTGGAGATGATTCATGTCAAAGATATTAATTCCGTAACAGGATATATCCGCGGCGGCTGTACTGCCATAGGAATGAAAAAGCAGTATGTGACGCGGATTGACAGTCTGGCACAGACACTGGAAAAGATAATTGTCAGCGGTGGCAGAATCGGCTCCCAGATAGAACTTGCTCCTGATGATTTATGCAGGGCATCAAAGGCTGAGTATGCGAATATCATTAAATAAATAAGAAATGGAGACAGGAAATGAAGCGGAATGTCAGTCTGGCAGAAATCTCCGATGGAAAGCTGTATGGGGAAAATGATATGGTCAGGGCGGACTGCCATGGATGCAGTGGCTGTTCGGAGTGTTGTCGGGGAATGGGCAGTTCCATTATACTGGACCCTTATGATGTGTACCGGATGACAACCGGGCTTGGAAAGACATTATCCGGGCTGCTGGAAGGATACATAGAACTGAATGTGGTGGATGGGGTTATTTTGCCCAATCTATATATGGCAGGTGAGCAGGAGGAGTGTAGCTTTCTGGATGACAACGGAAGGTGCAGTATACACAGTGTGCGGCCGGGAATCTGCAGACTGTTTCCGCTGGGAAGATATTATGAAAATGGAGACTTTCGTTATTTCTTACAGACTGGGGAATGCAGCACGGCGCGTGGCAAAATTAAGGTCAAAAAGTGGATTGATACACCGGGACTGCAGAAGAACCATCAGTTCGTTGTGAGATGGCATTATCTGCTGAACCAGTTGGAAGATATTATTAAGGAGCATATGGCAGGTAAAGCAGGTCAGACAGAAGGTGCAGAGAATTTCTGTAGGCAGATGAATTTATTTTTTCTACAGACATTTTATATGACGCCATATGACGGCAGTCGGGATTTTTATGAGCAGTTTGATGAGCGTGTAGCCCGGTTCAGGCAAGTAGTACCGGAGTAAAAAGAAGGAGGACTATCATGCATTCACCTTTAGAAATTGCAAGAAATTTTGTGGAAATAGGAATACATAAGGTAAAGCTTTCTGCATGGAAAATGTTGATTTTGGGTATGTTTGCAGGTTGCTTTATCGGATTTGCGGGAATTGCATCCACAACGGCATCGGCGACAGTTGAAAATGGGTCTCTGGGGCGGCTGCTGAGTGCCAGCGTATTTCCGGCAGGTATGGCGATGGTACTGGTGGCGGGCAGTGAACTGTTTACGGGAAATAATCTGATTATTATCAGTGTTCTGGAAAAGAAAGTCAAAGTATTACAGATGTTGAAAAACTGGCTGTTGGTGTTTCTCGGCAATTTCATTGGAGCAAGCTTTGTGGCTGTTATGGTGGTGTATGGACATACACCGGATTTGTTTGGCGGACAGTTGGCGGAGAAAATGGTGTCAGCGGCTGCGGTGAGAGTAGAGCAGACTTTTTTGGAAGCATTTATCCGTGGTGTGCTCTGCAATATTTTAGTCTGTATTGCTGTGTGGGCGGCATTTGCAGCGAAAAAAGTGTCCGGGAAGCTTTTGATGAGCTTCTGGCCTGTGATGCTGTTTGTGCTCTGTGGATTTGAACACAGCATTGCAGATATTTATTTTGGCATGGCGGGAGTGCTGGCGGCTCATGAGTATGGCATTGTGCAGGAGGGACTTACGCTTGTAAGCTTTTTACTGAAGAATCTTCTTCCGGTGACACTGGGCAATATCGTGGGCGGCGCCGGAATAGTGGGTGTGGGGTACTGGCTGGTATACTTAAGACATACCCCCGGTTATGCTATGTCTATTGAGGACGAGCAGCAGGAGATTGATATCGCAGAAGAATATTAAGCCGGAGAAAAGGAATAGCAGCGCATTTACCCATGAACCGGGAGCAGAGAAGTTATGAAGTTCTGATTTAGAAGAAAAATTTTGGAGCAGGAAGGAGAAATATTATGAGTATAAGAATTGGTATATTAGGTTATGGCAATCTGGGCCGCGGTGTGGAGTGTGCCGTTTCACAGAATGAGGATATGGAGCTGGTGGCGGTTTTCACCCGCAGGGCGCCGGAGAAGGTTTCTATTTTGACCCGGACGGCTTGCGTATGCAGTATTGCAGAAGTGGAGAATTGGAAAGACAAGATTGATGTTTTGATTTTATGTGGGGGAAGCGCTACGGATTTACCACAGCAGACACCCGAATATGCAAAATTATTTAATGTGATTGACAGCTTTGATACCCATGCGCGTATTCCGGAGCATTTCGCGAATGTGGATGCTGTGGCAAAGGAAAGTGGACATGTTGGCATTATTTCTGTGGGATGGGATCCGGGAATGTTTTCACTTAACCGCCTGTATGCCAATGCTATTCTGCCGGAAGGAAAGGATTATACTTTCTGGGGAAAAGGTGTGAGTCAGGGACATTCCGATGCTATCCGCCGTATTGCGGGAGTAAAAAATGCAAAGCAGTACACTATTCCTGTTGAGAGTGCGCTGGAGGCAGTGCGTTCGGGCAGCAATCCGGAGCTTACCACCAGAGAAAAGCATGTGCGGGAGTGTTTTGTGGTACTGGAGGAGGGCGCAGATGCGGCAAAGGTGGAAGAGGAGATTAAAACCATGCCCAATTATTTTGCGGACTATGATACCACAGTGCATTTTATCAGCGAGGAGGAGCTTTTGGCAAATCATAGCGGAATTCCTCATGGCGGTATGGTGCTTAGAAGTGGTGTCACCGGATGGGAGAAAGAAAATAAGCATTTGATTGAGTACCGTCTACAGCTTGATTCCAATCCTGAGTTCACATCCAGCGTATTGATTGCCTATGCGAGAGCGGCACACCGTCTGGCGAAAGAAGGACAGAGTGGATGTAAAACAGTATTCGATATTGCCCCGGCATATTTAAGTGCAAAGAGTGGGGACGAGCTTAGGGCATCAATGCTGTAATTTGTGTCAATACGGAGAGAAAAAAGGGGAATGGGAAAAGGAGCAAGATGGCAGAGAATAAGGAAAAGCAATATACAATAGCAATCATGACCGGAGATACCCAGTCGGATTACTCAGAAGAATTAATGAGAGGATTTTATACTGCTGCCCATGAAGAAAATGTGAATCTTGTACTGCTTATGGGACCGCAGATTCCTACTTATTGCACAGATATTGTTACCAGCAGCCTTACAGGCAATTACAGGTATCAGTTTAACTCAATTTATCAGTATGCCCATTTTATTAAACCGGATGCCGCGGTTATCAGTTATGGTTCTTCCTCCGCTTTTAATGCAGAGCAGGATAAACAGACATTTTTGGGGCAGTTTTCGGATATTCCTTATCTGGTGATAGAGGATAAATCTCTGGATGATGAGGTGCCTTATCTTATTATTGATAATTACACCGGAATGAAGGCATGTGTGGAACATTTGCTTGAGGAGCATGGTTACCGTAAAATTGCTTTTTTGGGTGGTCCAAAGAATAATTACGATGCCGGAGAGCGTCTCCGGGCATATTGTGATACCATGCAGGAACATAATATTACCGTTACCGATACCATGATTGTTCACGGAGATTATACTGACCGTGTAGATGAGCAGGTGATTTATCTGTTAAATAATAATCCGGGGCTGGAGGCAATTGTATGTGCCAATGACGGAATGGCAAAGTCCTGCTATCGTGTCTGTGCAAGCCGTAATCTGTTTGTGGGCCGTGATATCGCAGTTACGGGCTTTGATGATATCAGTTCAGCCAGTACGATGAATCCGCCGCTTACCAGTGTATCACAGAGCAGCTTCCATATGAGTTATGCGGCATTGAAATCCGCTGTTGCATTGTGCAGGGGAGAGAAAGTGGTTTCCAGAAGCCTGCGCACTGTGTTAAAGAAACGCTGTTCCTGTGGATGTTCGCCCATGGGAATATTGACGACAGACCTGATTCCGGAGGGAGAGATGGAGGTATTTCTCCAAAAGGTAATTGAGGAAGTGGCACCTTACCTGTTTTCTTCTGTGGCTTATGAAAAAGAGCGGCAGTATTTAACCCGGGCATTGACGGATTACATTTTCTATATTTATGATATTTTCTTTCGGGAAACGGAAGAGAAATTTAGTATGGAGCATTTGCTGGGGATATTGCGTGATATGGCGACAAACCCAAGTCTTCTCAGTACGCTGCTTGTTGAGAAAATAACCCAGATTTTAAAGGTTATACAGGCAAATGCAAAAACAGAAGAGGTCCGGGAAAAGATTGCCACAATTATATCCTCTACACAGCAGTATATTCATGCCTGGAACATTGAGAAGCTGGAGAGGGAAATCTATATTTCCAATCATAAATCATGGTTTGTACCCACGTTTACCAGAGATTTGGCTATGCGCAGTTCCCAGGTGATATTCCGGCGTGTGATGGAGGAACTGCGAAAAATGGCGATTAAGAGTGCCTATTTCTTCCTGTTTGATAAGCCGATTATTCATGAGCCGGGGCAACCGTTGCATTTTCCGGAGGAAATGTGTCTGACAGCCTATTTTGATGCAGAAAATCTGGTATATTTTTCAGAAACAGAACAGCTTAAATTCACTACCAGAAACGGCTTTATGTCCTTTATTTCAAAGGATGCCCCTGTCTGTCTGACGCCGGTGATTTTGTTTTCCGAGCAGAAACAGTATGGCATCATGATTTGTGAAGTGGATCATGCAGATATTGCATTTTTACAGATTTGCAGTGTACAGCTTGGTACCTTATTCCATTTTATAGAATTAACACAGTTGGAGAAGCAGGCGCAGGCTGAACTGCAGAATTCGCTGCGTGTGATTGAGGAGCAGAACAAAATCCTGAGCTTTATTTCGGACTATGATGAACTCAGCAAACTGTTGAACCGCAGGGGCTTTATTGAGAGAGCCATTGCACTGTATGAGCAGAATGAGGGCAGACATGCTTATTTGATTTTTGGTGATTTGGACCATCTGAAAGAGATTAATGATGTATTTGGACATGTGGAGGGAGATTTTGCCATTCAGAATATTGCAGGCAGATTTCAGACCGTTCTGCCCCAGGATGCAGTCAGCGGACGTATCGGTGGTGACGAGTTTGTTTCTCTTGTGTTTACAGACGAAGCGGGATTTAAGAGCCGGATTTTGAAAGATTTTGCAGATGCAGGCAGCAGGTTTAATGAAAGCGGCGAAAAGTCTTATTATATTGATGTGTCCCTTGGCATATATGAATTTGTCTGTGACCCGCAGACTGCTTTTGCTGAGATGTTGAATAACTCAGATAAGCTGTTATATGAGGCGAAGAAAAACAGACGTGGAAGTGTGAAAAAGGAGATGGGCAGATAACCATCCGGTATGACGCGAAGTTACGCCGTCAGAGCAGAATATTGAAAAACTGCTTGTCATAGTGAGAGAAAGAGGTTATAATCATAGCAGATATAGAATCAGGAACAGAAAGAGGTGGGAGGATGCGGAGATAGTCTGCTTTTGAAACATGATAGTTTATAGCTGCAGTATACCGGAAGGGAGTACTGTTTTTCATGTTGCCAAAAGTGGATTGTGATTCTCATATCCTCTTTTTGTATTATTTGGTAATTGTTCGTAGCCGGACAGGAGCAGAAGGGAAGCTGCGCAGCAGCGTTTTGCGGATGGTTCAGAATAGTTATATAATGATGGAAATAGTTAATCTGTCTATATGGCAGATTGCTGGGATAATAGGAGAATTGGAATCATTTGGCGACAGATGGTTCCTTTTTTTGTTCTGTGAAAAGTGCGGAACAGGGAACCGGAAAGCGGAGGATATATATGGCACAGATTAATGTAACAGACCTCACATTTTGCTATGAGGGCAGTTTTGATAACATTTTTGAAAAGGTTTCCTTTTCCATTGACACGAATTGGAAGCTTGGATTTATCGGGAGAAACGGCAGAGGAAAAACGACTTTCCTAAACCTCTTAATGGGCAGGTACGAGTATAGGGGAGCAATCAGCGCCACGACGGTATTTGACTATTTCCCATACATAATTACGAAGGAAATGAGCCGTCTCCAGGCGGCGGATTTTCTGGATATGCTGAAGCCGGGATGTGAAGAGTGGCGGGTGATGTGCGAGCTGGATAAATTGAATGCGTCCGGTGAACTGCTTTATCGGAGCTTTCACAGTCTCAGTCATGGAGAGCAGACAAAAGTGCTTCTGGCAGTTTTATTTTCCGGAGAAAATGATTTTCTGCTGATTGATGAGCCGACCAACCATCTGGACGGTGAGGCGAGGGAGACAGTAAAACAGTATCTGGCACAGAAAAAGGGATTTCTGCTGGTATCCCATGACAGAGATCTGCTGGATGCCTGCATCGACCATGTGCTGGCGCTCAATCGTGGCTCCATTGAGGTACAGAGCGGTAATTTTTCAAGCTGGTGGGAAAATAAGTCCAGGCAGGATTCTTTTGCCAGAGCGGAAAATGAGAAGCATTTGAGAGAAATTGCGTCGTTAAAGAGGGCGGCGGAACAGAGCAGCCGCTGGGCACAGAAAAACGAAAACACAAAAATAGGTTATGACCCTATAAAAGAGCATGACCGCAGCATGGGAACCAGGGCATATATCGGGGCAAAAACCAAAAAGATGGAGAGCCGGGTGAAGCAGTATGAGCGGAGAATGGAGCGGGAGATTGAGGAGAAGGAAGGTTTATTGCAGGATATCGAAAATCCGGTGGAGCTTCGGCTGAATCCGCTGACTTATCATAAGGAAACTCTGGTTCTGGCAAAAGACTATTCGGCAGGATATGGGGAGTCAGGGCAGAATGTTCTCCAGGCCTTTTCCTTTGAGTTAAAGCGGGGGGAGAGAGTATTTTTGCACGGCAGTAATGGGTGTGGAAAATCTACTTTTTTGAAAAGTATACTGAAAAACGGAAAAGATATTTTGGCAAAAAATATGCTGGCAGATATAGAATTGCACACAGAGGGTTTATTGCAGGTGGGTTCAGGGCTTGTCATTTCCTATATCAATCAGGATACCAATTTCCTGCGGGGCAGTATCAAAGAGTTCTGTAAGGAGAGGGGACTGGAGGAAAGTCTTTTCTGCGCACTTCTGCGTCAGCTTGATATGGAGCGGGTACAGTTTGTGAAGCCCCTGGAGGATTTTTCGGAGGGACAGAAGAAAAAAGTGCTTATTGCGGCGAGCCTTATGACGCCTGCTCATTTGTATATCTGGGATGAACCACTGAATTATATTGACATATTTACCAGAATGCAGATAGAGGAACTGCTGCTGCACTATCAGCCCACTATGATTCTGGTGGAGCATGATGTCCGTTTCCGGGAAAAAATAGCAACCAGAGTGGTGGAAATGTAGATACAAGAAGAAGTACGAAAACGGTTAAATTCCCATGATATCGTGAAAATAGGGCAGAGTGGAATATTGATATTTTCTGGCAAATGCTTTTAGGTGCAGAGGTGCGGTTCCATTAATATGGTTAATATATGTATCCACATAATCATTTGCCTCCCGGACTATGGCTGTAAGATTTTTCATCATTTCAGTATATTCATCATGATCCACAACTGCCTTTGTCACCGAGTCAAAATAATCAGTATTTTTGATGATTGCAATTTTGGAATAATCTAAACCGGATTTTGTTTTCTGTGAACGTATAGTTTCGGTAAACATGAATGCGTTTTTATGTCCGATAGATGAACGGAAAGGAACACAAATAAAGTAGTCATCATGCGAATCAATCAACAAACAGGTATATGGACGTCCATTTTTGACACCTCACAACATAAAAGAGCGAGGTCGACTAGTTGGAGTCAACCTCGCCGGAATTGTTCTTCGCTCGGTCAGTTTTTATTTTACCGATGTGTCAGAACCGTCACACATCATCTTCGTTCGGTCAGTTTTTATTTTACCGACGAGTCAGAACCGTCACTCGTCATCATTTGGCGAAGGAAAGAAGAAGTTCTTCTTTCACTTATATTATATGCAAAAATGACCCTTTTAGCAAGAAAAATGAGTCAGATTTTGCAAAGATATTCTTGTGGTCTACAAACACGGAAAGAGAGGTATGGCGTATGAACAATATTTTTATAGAAGGAATCCAGGGTGCGGGAAAAAGCACTCTGCTGAATCAATTACAGAGGCAGATGCCGGATTACAGAGCATACCGGGAGGGTGATATCTCTCCGGTGGAACTGGCGTGGTGCAGTTATATGACGGAAAAAGAGTACCGGAAAATCAGGGCAAAGTATGGAATGTTGGAGCAGGAACTGGTAAAATATACGGTAGCAGAAGGAGATAAAAGGATTACCGCCTATACCAGAATTTTAACGGACATCCCCGGATTTCATAGGGATATGGAGCAGTATGAGATTCACAGCGGCAGGAAAGAACCGGAAGAATTTGGGCAGATTATTCTGGACAGATATGCAACTTTTTCGGGAGAGGGCAATTTGTTTGAATGTTCTTTTTTTCAAAACAGTATAGAGGACATGATGCTGTTTTACCAGATGGGGGATGAGGAAATCATTGCTTTTTATAAAAAGGCATATGGGAATTTGCGGGAAAAGAATTTTAAGCTGTTGTATCTGGATGTGCAGGATGTGGAGCAGGTTATCGGTGAAATTCGCAGGGAGCGGGTGGACGACAAGGGAAAGGAAATGTGGTTTCCGCTGATGATGCAGTATTTTACAGAGTCCCCTTATGGAAAAGCGAAGGGGAAACAGACCTTTGGGGATTTGGTGGAGCATCTGAAACGGCGGAGGAATCTGGAAAAAAAGATTCTGGGTGAGCTGGATACCTGTCAGGTGCGGATAGTGGAAAGCAGAGAGTATGAGATAAAAGACATTACAGAATGGTGTGTGAGGTGACGACTATGGATGCAAAAAGCATTGCAAGAAAAATCAGTGAAGAAGCAATGGTTCTGCTGGAGAACAGGAATCAGTGTCTTCCGCTGCCCGCGGGCAAAAGGGTGGCAGTTTTTGGAAGGACTCAGGTGGACACTATTTTTTCGGGAAACGGTTCGGGAGCTTCTTACGGAAATGAGATTCCATGTATTCTGGAAGGGTGCATAGGGGCAGGGATTCTTATTGTGGAGGAACTGGCAGACTTTTACCGCAGGCAGTATACAGAAGAGAAAAGGGCTTCCGGGGAAGAACCGGATTTTGCCAGAATGCAGGAAATGGTAAACTGTGGTCTTATGTATGAGATTTTTGGCAGGTATCAGGCGCCAAAGGAGGAGTACCGGGTGGAGGAAGAGCTGTTGCAGGAGGCGCAGAGGCAGACCGATACCGCCATTTTTGTGCTGGGAAGAAATGCGGGCGGCGAGGAATGTGACAGGCATCTGGAGGAAGATTATAAGCTTACAGAATCGGAAGCGATACTGCTGGAGAGTATCTGCACCCGGTTTGCCCATGTGATTGTACTGTTGAATACCAATGGACTGGTGGATTTGGCGTGGACAAAGAAGTATCCCAGTGTGGAGAGCATTCTGTTTGTTGGGATTCCGGGAGAAGAGGGAGCGTTGGCTGTGGCAGAGATACTGACCGGACAGATAAACCCTTCCGGGAAAATGGCGGTTACCGTGGCGGAAGCTTATGAGGATTATCCTTGTGGGGCACATTTTTCCTGGGACAAGGAGCACCCGGAAAAGATACTGACTTATGAATCCTATGGGCTGGATGCGGAGGCAAATGGCAGCCGGGGATTTGCCAAAAGCCCGGTTACGGTGTATCAGGAAGATATCTATTTGGGCTACCGTTATTTTGACACTTTTTATAAAAAACCCTTGTATGCCTTCGGTTATGGCTTGTCCTACACCACATTTGATATAAAAGTGACAGCACTGGAGAAAAATCCGGACAGGCTGGAAGTGCAGGCAGAGGTGACAAATACGGGCACTGTTAAGGGAAAAGAAGTGGTGCAGGTATATCTGGCAGCAGAGCATCCCCAAGGCGAGAGGGCTTATCAGGAGTTAAAAGGATTTGCCAAGACATCCCTGCTGGCGCCGGGAGAAAAAGATATCCTGAATATACCCATAGACTGGGATGCCTTTGCCCAATATGACATGGACAAGGCTTGTTTTGTGATACCAGAGGACTGTTACCGGATTTTTGTGGGTAATGCGTCGGACAATACGCAGACAGCAGGCGAGGTGGTGATTTCCCAGGAGATTCTCATAGAGCAGTGTACCAACCGGTTGCAGATGAAGGAATGCAATCGTGGAAAACTGGCATTTCTGGCGAGGGATAAGGGAAATGACAATGGGAGCAGGCTAGAGAACCGCGATAGAAGTAATGAAAGACAGGAAAAGGAGAATGATGCAGAAAAAGGCAGACGAATATCGCTGACGGACTGTGATATTCCGGCTTATTTCCACCAGAAGAAAGCAGCAGAGACGGAAAGTGATGAGATAAAAAAACAGCAGTCAGGTAAAGATTTTACGGTGGAGCAGCTTGCGTCTTTGTGTGTTGGATACGGACCGGGAATTCCTTTTGCTCCTTTTCTGGATACGGACTTGCCTAACACGATTTCGGATGCAGAAGGGAAGCCGCTGACTACCAACAGCCATCCCGTGGGACAGAATGGGTATGTTTCCCCTGCGATGAAAGACAAAGGGATTTTATCCATTGCGTATAAAGACGGTCCTGCGGGAGTGGGAGGAACCGTATGGGCCACGGAGATGCTGATGGCATGTGCCTTTGACACTAAGCTTTGGTATCAGTTCGGAGATGCTGTGGGCAGGGAGTGTGAAGACAGCCAGATAGATGTATGGCTGGCGCCTGCTGTGAATCTGCACCGTAACCCTCTGGGAGGCAGGAATTTTGAGTATTTTTCCGAGGACCCTTTTCTAACGGGAATCTGTGCCTGCCAGATTGCCAAAGGTGTGCAGGAGAATCATGCTGTGTTGGTGTGTCCCAAACATTTTGCGGTCAATGAACAGGAGACTTACAGAAGGGGAAGTAAGAAATGGAATTATGATGCGGTGGATTCCATCATCAGTGAGCGGGCTGCCAGGGAGCTTTATCTAAAGCCCTTTGAAATGCTGGTAAAAGATGCCCATGTGCAGTGTCTTATGACTTCCTTTAATAAGATTAACGGTATTTTTGCCGGAGGTAATGAGGATTTATGCCGACATATCCTCAGGGAGGAATGGGGATTTACAGGCATTGTTGTGACGGACTGGGGAGACATGGATATTGTGGTGGATGGCGCGGATGCCGTAAACGCAGGCAATGATATTGTTATGCCTGGAGGTCCGCCGGTTATCGGGCAGATTCTGGAGGGATATAAAGAGGGACGCGTCAGCCGCCGGAGACTGGAGGAGGCAGTGGGGCATCTGCAAAGTGTTCTTCGTAGCTTTTGATAAAAAGGCGCTGTTTTGTCAGCGCCTTTTTGATGGTGTTTTACCAAGCAACAAATAGTTTATAACAGGGATGTGTTCTATAATCCAGGCAAAAGGCGGCAGCAGTACTATCATGCCAAGCAGTAACGCCAGATACATTATGATTCCCCGTAAGTGCAGTATTTTATCAATTCCGTATGCCAGCAGAACCATAAGGGGCAGATGCAGTACATAGTAGGAAAAACTGTGGGTGCGCATATGTCTTGTAAAAGCAGTTTCCTTATCAAAGAAGCAAAGCCCCATGCTTAATACTGCCAGTGTGCCGAACCATGCAAAAAGATTGGTGGGCAGGGATTTCAGGTTGGACAGCAGGGAATAATTTTCTCCCCAATAGATATAGAGATATATCCCCATGAATAACACACCCGACGTTAGGAAAAGATACCAGTATTTTCTTAGGAGTTCCTGCACATTTTTCTGGGAAAATACCGTATATCCAAGCAGAAAAGAGGCAATATAGATACCATTGCGGTATACTTCCACCAGTGGCGTGTTCAGTATCTGGGAACTGCCCCAGAGCAACAAAAACAAAAGACAGAGAATGGGAAGATTTGTTTTGCTGCCAAGGGTTTTCAAGTGTTCTTTTTTATCAATTTTCCGAAGAAGAAGCAGAATGAGGGTGGCGAGAAACAGTTCATGCATGAACCATAAGGGTCCAATACCGCACATGCAGTAGATGAGGTATTTTACAAAACCGGGAATCTGCCCGCCGTTTCCCATAAACATGTCGGTATACTGGTTGGTAATCCAGCCGGATACCCATCCCAGAAGGAAAATGCCTGCCATGGAGGGAATCAGGATACGGTGTACCCGGGACTTGAGGTAGGATTTGCCGTCTGTTTTTTCCAGGGCATAATAGGCACTGGTTCCGGCAATGATGAAGAGACATACCATAAACCAGGGATACACCGGATAGAGGAAGATATCTAACTGGGGAATGCCGGGGATATCTACATTGCGGATAATTCCCAGACTGTTGTACATATAGATAACATGATAGAAAATGACAATGAGGATGATGCCGCCTCTTAAGTTGTCCAAATAAGCTTTGCGCATTAGTCCTGCTCTCCTTCCTCCATGGACCGATGCACCTGATTGATAAAGTCTAATACATGACTTGTTTTCATCAGGGCAAGTCCCTGGGCTTCGTCGCCCACAACGAGTATCTGGTCCCCAGGCTGTATATCAAATATAGTCCGGGCTTTTTTGGGAATAACGATTTGTCCTTTTTCCCCTACGGTGACAGTGCCAAACAGATATTTACCCTTTGGGGGAAGCGGAAGACCGTCCGTTTTTTCCTGATAGGTTGCCAGCGTGTCCAGGGATACATTGTAAATTGCCGCCAGTTTCATGCACTTATCCATATCGGGAATCGTTTCGCCGGATTCCCATTTTGCCAGTGCCTGTCTTGATACGCCCACTCTTGCAGCCACCTCCTCCTGGGAAAGCCGGCTTCTTTTGCGCAGGGAAACAAGATTCTCATTAAGCATATTTTTCATACCTCCGTTAAGATTAATTGCATTATAGTACATCCGGGAAAAACAGTCCAGCAAGCGGAGTTAACATTTGAGGGTGGTTTATGTATGGATAAGTTGCATAAAGATAAAAGACATATGTCAATGTAAACGAAAAAACATTTATAAACAAATGATTGAAAAGCAATTATGGATGTGGTAATATCATAGCAAGGGAAACGGAAGAACATAAAAGCGGCATACCTCTTTTTGACGGAGGGTATTTTCTCCATAAGAAAGGAGGGATACAATGGTTACATATTCGGACTTAGTTCAGATAGGTATATTCATTGTTGCTCTTGTAGGTCTTTGCTACAAAGTATTCAAGAGTAGAAGATAGCCG
>CAZRZM010000077.1:0-13672 GCA_964604575.1 uncultured Acetatifactor sp. | reverse complement strand
TATTCTGCTTTTGGACGACAGGGCGATTCAGCGTGTGCTGCGTGATGTGGATAACAGCGATCTGACAGTAGCGCTGAAAGGCGGCAATGAACAGGTACAGAATGCAATCTTTAATAACCTGTCGAAACGTCTTGCAGTAATGATTCGTGAGGATATGGAATTTATGGGTCCTGTCCGTATGAAGGATGTAGAAGAAGCACAGCAGAAGATTGTTAATATTATCCGTAAGCTGGAGGATGCGGGCGAGATTGTAATATCCAGAGGTGGAGGTGACGATATCGTTGTCTAGTAATCTTTTGAAATGTGGATATATGAATCTGCAGCAGGAGGATAAACGTATCATTGATACCAACAGTCTGATGGAGAAAAGACTTGCGGAACTGGCAGAACAAACTTCCAGAGCCGGGAGGACTGAACAGCAGACCGGGGGGGAGGATGGTTTTGTATCCGGATTAACAGCGGATGAGATTGCATTGGACGGATTATATACCGGGGAGGAAGACGGTGCGGAAATTTCCGGAGTCATAAAAGAATCTGTGGATACAGAGAAAATTCTGGAGCGCGCAAATGAGGAAGCCAGAACGATTCTGGAGACAGCACAGAAAGAATCCATACAGATTCTGGAGGAAGCGAGACAGAAAGCCGAGCAGGAGAAAGTGAGAATTCTGGCTGAGGCACATAAACAGGGATTTGAGGAAGGAAAGAGGAAAGCAGAGGAAGAACTGGCATCCATGCAGCAGGAACTGCAAAGACAGGAAAAGCAGTTTGAGGCAGATTATCTGCAGAAAGTGGATGAACTGGAGCCGATGTTTGTTGACACCATTACGGGAATCTATGAACATATTTTTCAGGTGGAACTGAGTTCCTATAGAGAAATACTGGTACATTTAATTACATCAACTATCCGCAATGTGGAAGGTGCCAGAGACTTTATTGTGCATGTATCGGGGGAGGATTATCCTTTTGTCAGTATGCAGAAAAAGCAGATTATGACGGGTGTGCCTTCGGCGGGAGCCACTGTTGAGATTGTTGAGGATTTGACTATGGGCAAAAACGAATGCCTGATTGAAACGGAAGGCGGACTTTTTGACTGCGGACTGGGAACACAGATGGAAGAGCTGAATCGCAAACTGCGACTGCTTTCTTATGGAAAATAAAGAAAACGAATGCTGTAATGAGTGGTGATAATTTGGAACAGACTGCGATTGATTTTGAAAAATATAATAAATTAAAAGAAAAAATTTTCTTCCGCAAAATGGGAAAAGTGGTAAATGTGGTAGGACTTACCATTGAGTCGGCAGGACCGGATGCAAAACTGGGAGATATCTGCAAGATTATCCCGGAGACAGAGGGGAATGTCCAAGCTGTTTTTGCGGAAGTAGTTGGGTTTAAAGATAAAAAGACACTGCTGATGCCCTATGATGCGGTAGATGGGATTGGACTGGGTTCTATTGTGGAGAACACAGCCAGTCCCCTGACCGTTACAGTAAGTGATGAACTGCTGGGCAAGACATTGAATGGTCTGGGGATTCCCATTGATGGGACACCGATATTTGGCATGGATTATCCGGTGGAGGCGCCACCGCCTGCCCCGATGAGCAGAACTATTATTGACGAGGTGCTTCCGCTGGGAGTGAAAGCAGTGGATGGACTGATAACGGTGGGGAAAGGACAGAGAATTGGTATCTTTGCAGGCTCCGGTGTGGGTAAATCCACACTTATGGGTATGTTTGCCAGAAATACAAAGGCTGACATCAATGTCATAGCACTGATTGGCGAGCGCGGCAGGGAAGTGAGAGAGTTTATAGAAAGAGACCTGGGAGAAGAAGGCATGAAGCGCTCGGTGGTTGTAGTGGCTACGTCCGACAGACCGGCTCTTGAGCGTAACAAGGCTGCCAAAACGGCGACAGCGATTGCGGAATATTTCCGCGACCAGGGTAAGGATGTGCTGTTGATGATGGATTCGCTCACCCGTTTTTCCATGGCACAGAGAGAGATAGGACTGGCAAGCGGGGAACCTCCGGTGACAAGAGGATATCCGCCCAGTGTTTATTCAGAAATGCCCAAATTATTAGAGCGCGCCGGAAGGGCATCAAAAGGGTCTATCACCGGGCTTTACACAGTGCTTGTGGATGGTGATGATTTTAATGAGCCTATCACGGATACCGCCAGAAGTATTCTGGATGGACATATTGTGCTAAGCCGTAAGCTGGGACACAGAAACCATTATCCGGCAATTGACGTTCTGCAGAGTATATCCAGATGTATGAGCCAGATTGCCACAAGAGAGCATAAGCAGGTGGCAGGCCGTCTGAAAACAGTACTTGCAACTTATAATGAGGCAGAGGATTTGATTAATATTGGCGCATATAAAAGCGGCAGTAATCCATCCATCGATTATGCCATTTCCAAAATTGATGCGGTGAATGATTTTCTGTGTCAGGATGTGGATGATAAGTTTACTTTTGAATCCAGTGTATCCATGCTGGAAGAGTTATTCCGGGAATAACGCAATTCTGAGAGGAATGAGCCATGGCAGTATTTCGCTATTCTTTACAAAATGTGTTGAATGTCAAATTAAAAATGGAGACGCAGGCAAAGCAGGAGTTTTATACCAGAAAAATTGAGCTGGATAAAGAGGAAGAAAAACTGGATGCCCTGCGGCTTAGAAAGCAGTCTTATGAGGAAGAGGCGGGGAAACTGCGCATGGGAACTTTACGGGTTCTGCAGTTGGAAGAGAATCAGAATGCCCTTCTGGTTATGGACAATTTTATAGCAGGACAGCAGGAGGAAGTGCAGAAGGCAAGAGGGCGGCTGGATGAGTCCAGAGTAAAGCTTACAGAAGTCATGAAGGAACGCAAGACTCAGGAAACTCTGAAAGAAAAAGCCTTTGAAGAGTTTCTGCAGGAGGAAAACAGACAGGAAAGTAAAGCAGTAGATGAACTTACCAGTTATACATATGGTCAGAAACGGCAGGTGAATGAATAGTGGCAAAAGAGAAAAGCCCTGAAATGATAGCTGCGGAGGCAGAAAAGAAAAAATTAAAAAATGAAAAGCAACAATTAAAGAAAGAGCAGAAATCACAGCGAAAAGAAGCAAAACGCCGGGCAAAGGAAATTGCCAGGCAGGAGGAAGCGCTGGAAGATGATGAGGACGGGAACGGACTGCTGACATTTGGGGCAACCATACTGATTGTGGTATTATGGCTCGTGGTTATCTGTGTCATTATAAAACTGGATATTGGTGGTTTCGGAAGCAGTGTTCTCACACCGATTTTAAAAGATGTGCCAGTAATAAACCGTATTCTTCCGGGAAATTCCCTGACAGAAACTACGGATTCCGAGAGTTATGGGGGATATACCAATCTGCGGGATGCTGTTGACCAGATTAAGGCACTGGAACTGGAACTGGAGCGTCTGCAGGGGGCGGCTGCCACAAAGGATGAGGAGCTGGACACCCTGAAAGCAGAAGTCTTAAGACTACAGGAATTTGAAAAGAAACAAGTAGAATTTCAGCGTATCCGGACAGAATTTTATGAGGAAGTGGTGTATTCGGATAAAGCACCGGGAGTGGAGGAGTACCGGAAGTACTATGAGTCCATGGACCCTACTACTGCCGAATATATTTACAAGCAGGTTGTTGTGCAGCTGGAGGAGAGCCAGGAAATAAAGGATTATGCACAGGCATATTCTGCAATGAAGCCCAAAGCGGCAGCCCAGATTTTTGAGTCCATGACAGACAATCTGAATCTGGTGGCAAGAATTTTAAAGACCATGAGCGCAGAATCAAGAGGTGACATACTGGCGCAGATGGACGCAGATATCGCGGGCAGACTGACGAAAATTATGGACCCTGAGTCTTAAGATTTTGTCAGTATTATCCGATATATTGTCTGAATGCCCTATGTGGCATTTCGTACATTTTATAATATCAGGAAAGGAGGGAGCGTATGACGAGTATGTCGGTAAAAGAGGCAGGCATGACCATTGGTAAAAACATGGTGAGCAGCGCTTATTCCGCAGGGAAGACCACCCAGGCAGGGTTTGAAGCAGTATGGAACAAACAGGCGGCAAAAAACCTTCAGAGCAGCACATCAGACAGTTCTGCCAGGCCAAAGGAAACAGAGCAGCCCAAAGCCCATGCCGGGAATGTGGAGCAGCCTGCAAATGAAAAAGCGGATGATATCAGGGATACTTCTATCAAAGAGGAAACGGTTTCCGAAAATCAGCCATTGGATGAAAACGAGAATCTGGAAGAAGCAATGGAAGTACTTGGAACGGCTGTACAGCAACTGATACAGCAGGTGGCAGATACTTTCCAGATTCCGGTGGAAGAAGTGGTAAGTGCGATGGATGAGCTTGGTATGGAGCCCATGGATTTGCTGCAGACAGATTCTCTCAGCCAGCTTTTATTAAATATAGGCCAGGCAGAGGATACCACACATCTGTTAACCAATGAAAATCTGTATCAGGATTACAAAACACTGATGACACAGCAGCAGGAACTTCTCCAGAATGTTCAGAAGACAGTGGAAGAAGTGCTGAATGTTCCTCTGGATGAAGGACAGATGGAAGAGCTTATTGCCCGGACAGGTGAAGCAGCCGCGTCGGCACAAAACGTGGAAGAGCCTGAAATTACAGTGGAATTATCAGAAGATATGGAAGCTGTGCAGGACAGTACGGTGGGTATGTTAAAAGAAAATACCCAGGTGACGGATTTGTCCCATACGGATGAGAATGCGGCAGGAAGAGAGTCTTCAGAAAAAGGTGCAAAACAGCCAAAAACCCATGGACATATGGGAGAGCCCGGTGTCAGCCCTGCATTACAGCAGTTTAAAACCGATTCTTTACAGATGCAGACGGCGGGAAGCGTGGAGAGCGCTTCATCGGCATGGGACATGGACACCCGGAATATCATGCGGCAGATTATGGATTATATGAAAATTCAGTTGAAGCCGGATATGTCCAGTCTGGAGATGCAGCTGCATCCGGCGAGTCTTGGAAATCTGCAGATTCAGATAGCATCCAAAGGTGGAACGCTGACGGCCCAGTTTGTCGCACAGAATGAGACTGTGAAAGCGGCACTGGAAAGTCAGATGATTCAGCTTAAGGAAAGCTTTGAAGAACAGGGCGTCAAAGTTGAGGCGATTGAGGTTACGGTACAGACCCACGAGTTTGAGCGTAATCTGGACCAGGGACGCGGCAGGAACCAGGAGATGCCTGAGAAGAAAAACCGCACCAGAAGAGTGCAGCTTAACGGTGACCTGTCCATGGAAGAATTAGAAGACATGGAAGAAGACAGCCGTCTGGTGGCGGACATGATGATTGCCAATGGCAACAGCGTGGATTACACCGCGTAGTAAATTACATATGTAAAATTACAAGTATATGAATATTTGTAATAAAAAACAAAAATTTATGTCAAAACAAGAGGAAAGGAGAAATAATATGGCTTTAATGGCACCGGTGGAAGACGGTAAATTTGTGGAATCTGCTTCCCAGAGCTCCTTAAGCAAGGCGGTCGGCAAGAGCAGTGACGGTATGGATAAGGATGCGTTTTTACAGCTTCTGGTAGCACAGATGAGATATCAGGACCCATTGGAACCCACCTCCAATACAGAGTATATATCACAGTACGCACAGTTCTCCCAGGTGGAGCAGATGCAGAACATGGCACAGAGTACAGATTTGCAGAGAGCAAGTTCGCTGGTAGGACATGAGGTATATATCAAGACCACAACCTCCAGTGGGGAGACGAAATATGTACAGGGAAAAGTGGATTATGTTGTGTTTGAAAATAACAAAGCATATCTGTCCATTGATGAATCCCTTTATGCGCTGGATGATTTGGATACCATTGCAGATAAAGAGTATCTGGATGCTTATGAGAAAGCAGAGAAGTTTGTCACAGATATCAAGAAGCTGCCTAATGTCAAAGGTATTGATTTGTCAGACGCAGAAAAGATTGATGAACTGGCAAAGACTTACGAGGAAATGAACAAGTATGAGAAGAGCTTCGTGGCAAAAGAGGTTGTGGAGGAGCTCAACAAGTACAAAGAGAAAATTAAGGAAATCAGAATTGCGGCAGGGCTGCTGACAGAGGACGGCGAAGAAATCCCCGGTACGGAGGATACGGAGAAGCCCTCAGATACAAAAGAGCCTTCAGGCGCAGGAGAGACTGGAGATGCCGGCGAAACAGAGTAAACGTACAAGGACGGGAGTGGGAATATGGATATTCAAAACAACGGATTCCTTTCCATTGAACAACTGGCAGACTTATTTTTAACACAGAATCGAAGCAAAGCGGAAAAAGGCAGTGCTTCGGGAGTTTCTTTTCAGGAGATATTACAACAAAAGGCTGCAGAAAACACTGGGGAGCTGAAATTTTCCAAACATGCGGCAGGCAGACTGGCAGACAGGGATATCTCATTGACGGAAGAACAACTGGAACGTTTAAATGATGGGGCCAGAAAGGCAGGACAAAAGGGAATCAAAGATTCGCTGGTCATTGTAGACAGACTGGCATTTATCGTCAATGTACCAAACAATACGGTGGTGACAGCAATGGACAGCACTGATACAAGAGAAAATATTTTTACAAATATCAACGGAGCAGTCATTATGTAAACTGGACCATATCTGGAGGTTTACAGCCATGCGGATGAATCCGTATGCCGGTCTGAATGACAGAAAGACCGGTAACTCTGAGTGATAATGCATAGGAGGATAAGCATTATGATGAGATCATTGTATTCTGGTGTGGCAGGTCTGAAGACACATCAGGTTAAGATGGACGTTATTGGTAACAATATCGCAAACGTTAATACAACCGCTTTCAAATCAAGTTCCATTACCTTTACTGATTTGATGAGCCAGACAACACAGAGGGCAAGCGGCGCCAATGCCGCAAACGGTACCGGCGGAACCAATGCCAGACAGATTGGTCTGGGTGTTAAGTCGGGTGCAATCAATGTGAATATTACCGGACAGGGTTCCAGCCAGTCCACAGGTAATCCCTTTGACATTATGATTACAGGAGATAATTTCTTTGTTGTAAATAATGGTCTGGAGAACTTTTTTACGAGAGATGGTTCTTTTTATGTAGATGGTGCAGGCAACCTTGCCATGACAAGTCTTGGATATAATGTTATGGGATGGGGCGTGGATGAAACCACCGGTAATATCAAGCAGGATACGGTTGCAGCCCTTCGTATTATGAGCACAGCCAACCAGAACTATCCCGCTGAGGCAACATCCCAGGGATACGTTGCAGGTATTCTGGATATGAACGATAAAGATGTTACCAGTGCCAACGGTAAGACAGTCAATTTTAACTTCTATGACGGTCGCGGATACAGCTATACCGCCAGAATTACTTTTAAACAGTCGGCAGACCCGCTTAATTATAGTATTGAACTGACAAAACTGCTGGATTCTTCGGGAAATGAAATGGATATTTCGGGAGTTGAGTTTGGTTCCAGGAATGTCGCACAGGATAAAGAAACAACAGTAGCCATTAATACAACCGCCTACAAGTGGAGTGATGACGGTCAGAGACTGCTGGATGCCAGCGGAAATGCACTGCTGGATGCCGATGGCAATGAAATAGGCATACTGTCAGATATTTTCAATGCCGACGGTACCTTAAAGACTACTGACACGGATGAAGCGGTGGCAAAGAAAGCCCAGGCCGGACTGAAAGAACTGGCAAAAGCATACGGTTATGAAGGCTCTGAGGAGGAGTTTTTAAATCTTTATATGAACAGTGAAGTTGCGGACAGCACCGACAAGATTCCACTTTCCCAGATGCTTGTCAATGTGATGAACGGAACGGCAACAGATGCTTTTCCTTTCGACCAGGAAAAATTTACCACAGACGGAAGATTTTATGACGGTTCCTCCATCAGCTTTCTGGAAAAGAACGGTAAATTTGCCGGAATCAACGGTCAGCCCACAGTGACGAATCTGGTACTGGGATTATCAGCGCTGGGCGAGAATTTCTCAGATATTTCCATAGATTTCTCCCAGTGCTCCAATGTGGACAATAAGGGAACATCTACAGTAGGCGCTGACAAAGGTGATTTGGAGGGTCTTGGTACGGGACGCCGTTCGGGCGATATGATTGGTGTATCCATTCAGAGCAACGGTATGATTTATGCAAGCTATGATAATGGTATGACCAGACTTTTGGGTCAGATTGCAACAGCAAGCTTTGCAAATGCTTCCGGTCTGGAGAAAGCCGGTGATAATCTTTACTCTGCAACATTAAACTCCGGTGATTTTGACGGCATTGGTGTGGATATAACTGCAAACGGCGGTTATATGTCCACAGGACAGTTGGAGATGAGTAACGTTGATTTGTCTGCGGAATTTACGGAAATGATTACCACCCAGCGTGGTTTCCAGGCAAACAGCCGAATTATCACAGTATCTGATACTCTTTTGGAAGAATTAACCAATTTGAAGCGATAATTCAGACAAAAATGAATAAGAAGTGAAAAAGTGCAAGGGGCGTAAATTAATTCGTCCCTTGTACTTGCTTAAATGGGAGAAAAATAGTATGATAGAAGTGACTAAAATCAATGGGGTGAAAATTCTGGTGAATCCACATCTGCTTGAAATTGTTGAGGAAACGCCGGATACGGTGCTCACACTTACTACCGGAAGAAAAATAATTGTAAAAGAAAGTAGACAAGAGATAAAAAATCTTGTAAAATTGTATAGAAAGGATATTTTTGCAGAATAATTCTAAAAATTGCAGAATGTTAGGTGATTTTTGTGGATATAGCATCATTAGTTGGACTTGTTTTATGTATTATAATGCTTATATTTGGTATTTTAAATGCCGGTGGTCTGGAAGGCGCACTGCATTATCTGGATTTCCCTTCCGCTGTCATAACCTTCGGCGGTTCCTTTTCAGCGGTTCTGGCTTCTTTTTCGCTGCAGGATTTCATAGCGGGGCTTAAAAGTATCACTCTGGTTTTTAAGGTACCCAATGTGAATACGGCGGAGATGATTAACCAGATAATTGATTTATCCAATGTTGCCCGTAAGGAAGGACTTCTGTCACTGGAGGAGGCTGCCACGGATATGGATGAGCCTTTTTTGAAGAAAGGAATCCTTCTTATCGTGGATGGTACCGACCCTGATTTGGTGCGTGGCATCATGGAGACCGAACTTGTAAGTATTGAAGGCAGACATAAGAATTTGATTAGTTTCTGGGAAACTCTGGGAACTATGGGACCTGCTTGGGGTATGATTGGTACTTTGGTAGGTCTTGTTAGTATGTTATATAATATGCAGGATCCCAGTTCCATTGGACCCCAGATGGCGATTGCGCTGATTACCACATTGTATGGTTCCCTGCTCGCAAACTGGATTTGCGCGCCGGTTGCCAATAAATTGAAAGCGGATAATGCCGCTGAGATGATGTTAAAAGAAGTTATGATTGAGGGTCTTTTGTCTATTCAGGCAGGAGAGAACCCCCGCGTTATCGAGGAGAAGCTTAAGTCCTTCATATCACCGAAGGATAGAGAAACACCGGAAGGGGCAGGGGGTGAAGAATAGTGGCAAAACGCAAAGAGGATACGCCACCGCCCGGTTCGCCGGCGTGGATGAATACGTTCAGTGATTTGATGAATCTGTTGCTATGCTTCTTCGTGCTTTTGTTTGCCATGTCTTCTATTGATGAAGATAAATATAATGCAATGGTTACGGCGATGAATAATACATTTAGTATATTTTCAGCAGGCGCTACTGCCATTGGAGACGGCATCTTAATCAGCAACGGTGTCAGTCAGCTCAACGAACTGGATGAATATATCAACAGTACCGGTAAGACGGCGGACAGCGAAGTGGATGGGGACAAACTGGAGGAGTTTGAGAATGCCATTAATTCTTCGGATGCAGTCACGGATTCCATGGTGCAGGCCATAGCGCAGGTCGTGGAACAGCGGAATCTTTTGGAAAATGAGGAACTGGCGGAACAGGTAGAGGAAGCAGTAGAGGAAAATGACCTTTCAGACCAGATTGAGGTCAATTTTACTGCACAGTATGTACAGCTTACAATGAAGGGTGCGCTTTTGTTTGATTCCGGAAGCGCTGAGTTAAGGGATGGCTCTCTGGGTGTTCTGGATAAGGTGGGAGTGATTCTGGAGAAATACAGTGGAGGGACAATCGAAATAGAGGGACATACAGACAATGTCCCCATCAACAGTGCCCGGTATGCAGACAATGAGGAACTCAGCAGCGCCAGAGCCAGAACGGTATTTTACTATCTGACAGAGCATACGGCGTTAGACCCTACTTTATTAAGACATGCCGGTATGGGGCAGAGAGTTCCGATTGCTGATAATTCCACACAAGAGGGAAGAAGTAAAAACAGAAGGGTAGAGATTAGGATTTATAATCCTTCCTGACGCATATATAAGGAGAGAGTTGTGTTATGAAGAAGAATTTATTGACAGTGCTGATTCTGGCACTACTGGTTGTGAATATTGCACTTACTGCGGTTATGATGATTAGTGTGATGGGAACCAACAAAAAGACGGCGGATTTGGTGACAAATATCGCTACCGTTATGAATCTGGAACTGACAATACCCGGTGAGGAGGAGGCCAAGGAGCCGGTTTCGCTGGCAGATACAGAGGTATATAATCTGACAGGTTCCATGACAATCCCGCTTGCGAAAGAAGAGGGAACTGACAAGCAGGGCTATATTGTTTTTGATGTGGCGTTATCCATTAATAAGAAGCATAAAGACTACAAGAAATATGGCGGAGATGAGAAGCTTGCAGAGAGAGAAAGCCTGATTAAAGATGCCATCAACAGTACTGTGAGCAGACATACTGAGAGTGAATGTGAAGACTTTAATACCCTCAGGGATGAAATTTTAAAAGCAGTGCAGGACTTATACGGGTCTGATTTTGTTTACAATGTGGCAATCAGCGGAGTGAAATTCAGTTAAGAAAATTATTGTGAATTATCTGCAATTTAAAAATAAAATGTATAAAGGTGAAAACTTCCAATGAAGTTTTTTGCCATATATGATAAAATAGGATGACATCCATGACGGGAGGTGAGAATTTGTGGGCGAGGTCCTTTCGCAAAGTGAGATAGACAATTTGCTTGCGGCGATGTCTGCCGGCGAGCTGGATATGGACCAGATGCAGGGCGATGACGAAAAGAAAGTCAAAAATTATGATTTTAGTCGTCCGACAAAATTCTCTAAGGAGCATTTAAGGACGTTGGAGATTATCTTTGAACACTATGGGCGTTTGTTGTCCACAAATCTTCCGGCACATCTGCGGAAAAATGTGCAGGTTGCGGTTAACAGTTCAGAGACAGTTACATTTAGTGAATTTTCCAACGCATTGTCAAATCCGGTTATATTGGGAATTGTTAATTTTGCGCCACTAAATGGCACAATTATTATAGAACTGGCAACCCATTTAGGGTATGCCATGTTGGACAGAATGCTTGGTGGAAGTGGTACACCACTGGACAGGAGCAGGGAATTTTCTGAGATAGAGCTTAATATCCTGCAAAGGATAATGGTTATGATGACCGAACTGATGAGGGAACCATGGAAAAATGTAGTGGAAGTGACGCCTCTTCTCAGTAGAATTGAGACAAACCCACAGTTTGCGCAGGTGATTGCGCCCAGCGATATGATTGCGATTGTGACGCTGAATCTGAAAATAGGGGATGTTGAAGGATTTGTTAACATATGTCTTCCGTTCTTTACACTGGAAGATGTTATGGATAAATTGAATACGAAATATTGGTATTCCACAATGCAGGAGAATCATGATGAAAATTATGAGGATTACATTGAGGCACTGATTCGGAGAACGGATATACCAGTGAAAGCAGTTCTTGGAAGAAGCAGGATATCGGTTGCTGATTTCATGAATCTTCAGGTGGGTGATTGTATCCGGCTTGATACTAAAGTGGATAGTGATATGGATATTTTCGTAGGAAATATTAAGAAGTTTACCGCTTTGCCCGGCGCAAATAAAGATGCATATGCTGTCCGGATTACATCGGTAATCAGAGAGGAGGATTAATCTATGGACGGTGGAATGCTGTCTCAAGATGAGATAAACGCGTTATTAAACGGCATGGATTTATCTGTGGATGAAGCGCTGGATATTACGGATGAACAATATGCGCCTGCAGATGAAAGTCCAAAGCCGGTTCAGGAGGGAGCTGAGTCCGGTGCTGCACCGGGAATGGATGATGTGGTGCTGACAGATGTGGAAAAGGATGCGATTGGAGAGGTTGCCAATATCAGTATGGGTTCATCGGCAACTACCTTGTATTCTCTGGTAAACAAAAAAGTCAATATTACCACTCCGGTTGTTGCACTGGCAGTATGGGATACGCTTCTTGAGGAGTATGAAAAACCCTGTGTATTTATCCAGATTAAGTATACACAGGGGCTGGATGGCACTAATATACTGATATTGAAAGAGCATGATGTGAAAGTCATCACAGACCTGATGATGGGAGGGGATGGCACTAACACAGACGGGGAGCTGGGAGAACTGCACTTAAGTGCAATCTCGGAGGCGATGAACCAGATGATGGGTTCCGCTGCAACAAGCCTTTCCACGATGTTACAGACAATGATTGATATCAGTCCGCCAGATTCTACGTTGTTAGATTTGGCGCAGTACAAGAGTGGAGCAGAGATTTCTCCCTTTTTGGGCGGCACCTTTGTAAAGATAGCTTTCCGAATGCAGATAGACGATCTTGTTGACAGTTCTATTATGCAGTTGTATCCGATTGAGTTTGCACGCAGACTGGTTGACACATTTATTAATACCCAGATGGGAGGTTCTGCGGATACGCCGGCGGCGCCTTCAGAACCGGAGCCGGTTAACAATAATAGCAATAATATGGAAGCAGCGCCTGCGGCAGGTGCAAATCAAATGGGTATGAACCCTATGGACATGAACCAGACGGGCATGAATCAGGCGGGCATGAATCCTATGATGAACCAGATGGGTATGAACCCCATGGATATGAGCCAGATGGGCATGAATCCCATGATGGGTCAGATGGTAATGAATCCCATGATGGGCATGAATCCCATGATGAACCAGATGGCAATGAATCCTATGGGATATGCACCCCAGATGAATGCACAGAATGTGAATGTCCAGCCCGCACAGTTCCAGAATTTCTCCCAGAATGCGGCGAATATGGCAGGTCAGGAAAATATTGGTCTGATAATGGATGTTCCTTTGGAGGTAACAGTAGAATTGGGAAGAACCAAGAAGTCCATTTCGGAGATTCTCAATTTTGCACCGGGTACGATTATTGAACTGGACCGTATCGCAGGTGAGCCGATAGATGTTTTAGTCAATGGTAAGTTTGTTGCAAAAGGTGAAGTAGTAGTCATTGAAGAAAGCTTCGGCGTAAGAGTGACTGATATTATTAAATAAAACCAAAAATCAAGAAGAATGCTGAAAAGCAAAATGGAGGGCGATTTTATGGCAAAGAATATTTTAATTTGTGATGATGCAGCATTTATGAGAATGATGATTAAGGACATTTTGACGAAGAATGGCTACAATATTGTGGGAGAAGCGGAGAATGGTCAGAAGGCTGTAGAAAGGTATACGGAATTGAAACCGGATCTTGTACTTATGGATATTACAATGCCA
>CAZRZM010000076.1:0-13851 GCA_964604575.1 uncultured Acetatifactor sp. | reverse complement strand
AGAATGACTTCGCAGAATACCAGGAAGAATTGAAATATCTTTTTGAGGTTTATACAGACAAAGAAATTGAAACACTTTTTATGCTTTTATCAAGGCTGTATGCAGGAATAGAAAATTTGGAAAAGAAGGCAAAATCGTAATTGGAAATATGATTAGTAATATTCAGCATAAAGGCTGTTGAAAACGCAGCTAAAAATTGAAAAGGGAGATTTAGACAGATGAAAACAATAGTAATTTACAATTCACAAACAGGATTTACAAAGCGTTATGCCGAGTGGATAGCGGAAGCGGCAGGCGCTGATTGTCTTGCATTGTCAGATGCAAAAAAGAAAAATTTAACTTCATATGATGCGATTATTTTTGGCGGCTGGGCATGTGCGGGCAGTATCAGTAAAATTAACTGGTTTAAAAGTAATATGAATAAATGGACAGATAAGAAGCTGATTGTATTTTGTGTTGGCGGAGGTCCAATAGACAATCCGGAAATTGAACCGGCTCTTAAACAGAATTTCAGCGAGTCTGAACAAAAAAAGGTAAGTATATTTTATTGTCCGGGAGGATTTAATTATGAAAAAATGTCTGCTCCGTCCTGGCTTATGATGAAGATGTTTATAAAAACGCTTAAGGCCAAAAAGAACAAAACCGAGACAGAGCAGGAAATGATTAAAATGCTTTCCACGTCCTATGATATTTCGGACAAAAAATATATTGAGCCAATTCTGCAATGTCTGAAAAAATAACCACCTGCTTCTTCCTGGGGTATAGAAAGCATTTGAAATCTCCCTATACCCCACGTACAAAAAATAGCACAAAGTTATGTATATTAAGCTGAAATATATTAATACATGTACCTATTATTACATAAAATTATAACAACCTGCTGTTCTGTCACTATTTTATTGTAGCAGTGGATTTTCCAGCAGCGCCATAATATTTCCCACTCTGGCGTCCGTATATTCATCATTTATGGTTAAAACTCTTTCCACCAACTCCGAATACAAAAACTCTATTCCTCCTCTTACATAGGAATTGAACAGCTCCAGATCCTCTTCCAGCTCTGCCTCTGTTTCCGGTCCCCTGAAAGCACGCTGAATTTTCTCCTCACAGCTTCTTCCCATGGACTCGTCCAACAGAAGAACCGTTATCATAATTGTCTTTAACACCGGTTCATAACTCACAATCTGCTCTAATTGCAGATTTCTTGTGCCTTCCGAATTATCTGCCGGTTTCCGTGACTGTATTCGCAGACCAATTATTGCAGCAACACCATATAATTCATATAGTGTTCTGATAAAAGACTCCTGGATGATATTCTGTTTCCATAACGCATCAATATATCTGCAGTGCTTTCCAGTAAACCGGATACCTTTTCTAAAATATTCTAATCTTTTGTTCACCGTCTCTTACGCTCTCCTTTCCAGTGTAGAGCTGTTGCCCTCCACATCCTTCCTCACATAATATCTGTATTCCGGCAATGTATGCTGTTCCAGCCCTGACGCTTCCCAGTCCTTGTCCAGCATAAATACAATGACCTGCTCAGATGCTTCCGGCAGTACCTTTGCAATCAATCCTGTATTCACATCTC
Organism: uncultured Acetatifactor sp.; assembly: GCA_964604575.1. Lineage (GTDB taxonomy): Bacteria > Bacillota > Clostridia > Lachnospirales > Lachnospiraceae > Acetatifactor. The sequence goes on along the minus strand of CAZRZM010000076.1, from coordinate 12,266 downwards.
CCAGTTTGGAAAATGGTCCGTCCAGTACCAGCGGCAGATTCAAAACACCGCTTTCCTCTTCCATTTCTTCCTTCTTTTTCTTCTGTGCCAGTTCCAATATACTTACAATAAACACAAAATTCCGGGCAATCATTTCACCCTCTGAAAGATTCTTCTCCTCCACTGGCTCCCCATTTCCCAGCTTTTTATAATACAGATGCAGCCTGTAATCCTCCTCCATCTGTGCATATTTTTCCTGCTCATGAAACATTTCGGAAAACTTGTCTCTGATAATCTCATTGAGTTCATCCATCAAAGGCTCTTCTCTCTCCTTCAAAATATCAGATGTATACTCATATAACGCCTTTGCATAGGCTATCATTCTTTGTGTCCTTCTATTCTGTTCTGTATGGGCTGTCTCCCTCTGTAACCTATCCTTGTCTGCTGCAATCTGTCTCTGCGCGTCTTCAATATTTAACTGACACCTTCGTATTTTTTCCAATTCCTTTTTTTCACTGATTTTGTTCGCATTCATTTTCTGACGTTCCAGAGCGAAATTAATTTTGCCGTCTATTATTTTTTCCAGTCTCTGTTTTTCTGCCTGGTCGTCATCAATCTGACTCTTTGCTGCTTCTATGTTATCTGCTTTTTCCCTGACCGATTCCACAAAAGAGCTTGTCTCCATTTTCCATTCTGCAAACTTATCCTGATACTGTCCCACATAACTGCCTATTACATTGGGTGGAATCACTTTCCGCAGTTCTTCTATATATGTTTTTTCTTTTTCACCAATACAGTTTCCACAAAGACAAGTTTGATGACTTATTAAATAGTCCAATGTATCCGCTGTAATATCCGGAATATCTTTTCCCTCAAGTTCTACATTTTTAAGCATGTCGACAACCTGTTCCAGCAATGGTGCTGCAAAATATTTATAGGCATCTTTGCTGAACAGCCTGACAATGTCTGCATAATCAGAATCCATGCTGTGTTTTTGCTGTTCCATACTTTTTTCCAAATTATTGTACTCTTTTTGATTCTGTTCAATTTTCTGATTGGAATCTAATATATTCTGGGCGGCATCAATTTTACTGCGGAAAATTTCTGCATTATTTTCCGCCTCTCTCATTTCGTTCTGCCAGCGTTCTATCTGGTCTTCCCTGTACCGGATTTCTTTTTTTATATCCTCAAACCTTGTTCCGGTTCCAGTAATCCTTCCCTCCAGTTCTTTTACAACGGACCTGGCATTGCCATTATAGGAATGCTCCCTGATTTTCACCAGAGGAGTAATTCCCATCAAGGTATTAATAGAGCCTTTGATTTCGGCATTAGTCTTTTTCTCATCACTCCAGCGTTCCCCATCAAACAGAAAATAGTTGGACAACTCTCTTGGAAACATTAGCTTTATATTTTCATCCACCTGGTCCGGATTCTTTCTGTCTTTGTCATTATCAATCCATTCCTTCCATAAACCGTCTTTTTCCTTACGGCGCATATATAATTTTTCTTCTGTTTTTCTTGTGTTCATCGTTGGATATACCCTGAGATATCTCGCCTCACGTTTAAATTGAATGATAACATCCTTCTCCTCCACCTCCAGCAGAACGGAAACCTCTTCTTCATTTTCATCATCCATATCGGAAACCACATCTTTATTCAAAAGAAGGATATCCCTGCTTTTCCCATATCTGGTATCAATGATTTCCCCATACAGACCCCAGCGGAATGCCTGCGCCAGAGTAGTCTTTCCAAAGGTATTATCTCCCATTACCACTGTAACATTTTTGTCGGAATCACAAGAAAATTCTATTGTATGCTCTCCCCGGTATCTCATAAAATTTGTTAACTCAATCCTCCGAAATTTCATTCCCTGCTGCCTCCTCCTTCCTCACTACTCTGTCTATTTCCTTAATGATGACCTTTCTCATAGTGGCATCATCATACTTTCCGCTCCGAAGATTTTTACTCTCCGTAATGCGTACATTATAATAAAGTTCCCGCAGCAGTTCGTTATCTACCCCATAATCCTTCATTGAAATCAGCCTCCTTCCTTTTTTTGATTTCTTCCTCCAAATTGACAGATACCCCATAAGCATTCTGTATCTCATCAATTATGCTATATCCTTCCGCTTTATTCAGCGCACTTTCCGCAAATTCCTTTACCCGAATCATCTCTCCCACCACCACACTCCTGTCCATCTCAAAATCCCCATAATGGATACTGCCAAAAGGGCGTGGAAGCGTTACAAAATCATAAATAACCGCCTTGTCCTTTCCTTTGGCTTTGCGCAGAAGTCTGCCTCTGCGCTGCACGAATTCTTTGGGATTCTGACTGCTGGACAGAATGAATGCAGTTCTGATACTGGGAATATTCACCCCCTCATCCAGACATTTAATTGCTGTCAACACCTGATACATCCCCTTTGCAAAACAAGTCTTAATCGTAAGCCTCTGCTGCGCATCTTCCTGGGCCGTAAACTTATGTACATCCATGCCCAGCTCTGTTTCCAGCATTTTATTCACCTGCATAATCTGTTTTTCACAAGTGTCTGTCTCATCATCATAAACACTGGCAGCACCGCAATATACTAATAGATAATTATCATTCTTGTACGGTTCCATGGCTTCCCGCAGAAGTCCTATTTTATCTTTTGCTCCTGCCAGGATTCTTTTTCTTTCAAATAATTTTATCTGTGCTGCATCACTTAATTTGGGTACGCCATTTTCATAAACAAGATATCTTTTCAACTCCCTGGTTATCCGGTTATACTTATCCAGCTCCTCCGGCGACAGAAAAGAATAGATTACATGATACTCGTAGTTACACAAAGCCTTTCCCTCTGCGATTGCTTTCTTCAGCGGATACTCAATACATCTCCCCTTAAAAAATTGAAAAACAGTATCCGTGCCCTGCTTATCTCTATATCGCTCTATGGTAGCCGACAGCGCCAGACGATATTTGAAATTAGGATTCAAATAATGGGACAATCTTTTTGCCCCCGCATTATGTGCCTCATCTATAACAAGCATGACATTCCTGTCCGAAGAAATATGACTTACTATATTTTGTATTCTGTCCCCCATATAGGAATCATTCGTGGTAATACAGATAAAAGGCTTGTCAAACATCTTAAAACGCTTGTAAGCATCTGTTAAGTGCTTTTCCCACTGTCTGTCCGGCGACTGACTGTGGGCGATAACAGGCTTTCCGCCCCATGCAAGCACATCCTCTTCCCACTGTCCGACCAAATGCACATAAGGACATACAATAAAAACAGCAATCCGGTTATCCAGTTCCGATGCCAGATATTCCATACTGCCTAAAGCAGTATAGGTTTTTCCCGTTCCGGTTGCCATATCATAGATACCAACATATTCCTGCTTCTGCCAGTTTGCTATGGCTTCCTTTTGATAATCCATCAGTTTTACCCCTTCGGGTATACACAAAAATTTTTTCTGCTGAAAATTTTTCTTCAACAGCCCATCTATGGTTGTTCCAAACTGCTTTCTGTCAATTTCATAATCAACTTCTGCTTTCCGGTAAGTCAACAATTTATCTATCATAATCTGTGGAAACTCTATTACCCTGATTTTGCTGGTTGCATCCTCCCACAAAAGATTAAAATCATTCTCTGCCTCATCAATATACTGTTTTTGGTCCTCACTTCTCCAGTCGCAAAAAACAACAAAGGACTCAAAATTATCCATAAGTCCATTCTCCGATTCATTCATGGAACCGGTAAAACTAATCCGATTGCCTGCTTCGTCATATGCAATGGCAATTTTTTCGTGGTAAACATTAATACCGGTATCCGTTTCCATAAAAGCAAGCTTGAACCGCAGCGTTCCATTGGCCACTAATGTTGCCACCATATTTAATCTTTCCTCTTCGTATTGGTCTATCGGGCTGGTAAGAGCCATATCCAAAGCATGTAAAAAAGCTTTTTCCCGCGTTTTATATCCACAGTTAATCGCATCGATATCCTCCGGGCTCAAATTAGGAGAACAGACCACATCAATCCTGCCGCCTCTCTGAGCTAGAGCGGTCAAACCAACAGAAAGATTCACTAATGATGTGGTGGAAAAGTACCCCACTGCCCTTCTGTACATTTTTGCATTTTGCAGCATTGGTATCATAAAATCTCTTGGAATGTTATTTTCATTAGAGCGATATTTTCTCTTAATTGGTATTTCTGTAAACATCCTGCCCTCTACCCCGCTATCTCTCTTACGGCTTCACACAGTCTCGCCACATCTTCCTTCGTGTTGAACATCCCCAGTCCCACGCGGACGGTTCCCAGATACCTCTCATCCCGCAGGTGTTCATGGATAAAGGGGGCGCAGTGGTATCCGGTGCGCACCGCAATTCCATAATCTTCGTCCAGAAGCATGCCCACATCCTCCGACTTCATATGCTCCAGCGTGAAAGACACAATCCCAATATGCCGCTCCCTGCAGGCGGGAACATACAGATTCACGCCGTCTATCCGTCCCAGCTCCTCCACCAGCAAATCCGTAAGCTCCTTTTCCCGGGCAAAGCATTCCCTGCCCTCCAGAAAATCCAAAGCGGCATTTAATCCGCTGATTGCCGGAATATTGCAGCTTGCCGGCTCATATTTACTCTCGGTGCCCTCCGGCATGTCCAGACTTAGGGAATTGCTTCCGGTTCCGCCCACCAGATATTCCTCCAGTGCCGCTCTGCCCGGATTCATAAACCCGCCGACGCCAAAAGGTCCATAGAGACACTTGTGTCCCGCGAACGCCACAATGTCGATATCCTTATTTTTCCGCACATCCAGTTCCACAAGCCCCAGGGACTGTGCGGTATCCAGCACATTGAAGCTTCCATACTTTTTCCCCTCCGCAAATATCTCTCCCACAGGCAGAATATATCCGGTCACATTGCTTACATGGATACAAAAAATAGCGGTGGGCGGCTCCTTGGCAAACTGCCAGCCCATCTGTTCCAAATCTATTTCCTCTGTCTCATCCGTCATGGGAATCCGGAGGAGCTTCAAATGATATTTTGCCGACACATGGTGCAGCGTTCTCGCCACGGCATTATGTTCATAGGGCGACATGTATACCACATCGCCCTGCTTCCATGCGTAGCCATTGATAATCTGATTTAAGGCAACCGTAATAGAAGGGGAAAATACCACCGCAGTTCCTGCGTCCGCATGAATCAGCCTGCGCAGCTTCGTCTTCGTGTCCTCTATGACACTGCCCGCATACCGCGCCAGTGCGTAGGCTCCCCTCCCCGCGTTTACCCCATACTCCCTTGCAGCCTTGTCCATCGCCTGATAAACTGCCTCCGGTTTGGGAAACGTGGTGGCTGCATTATCCAGATAAATGGTTGTCCTGCCCATGGTTATCCAATCACTTTCTCTATCATTTCCAATAAAATGGCAACTCTGTCATTCACGCTCATATCGTCGTATTCCTCCAGGGTATCTTCTATGATATTTTTCAGAACCGTTCCGGTTCCCGCAGATACCGGTTCGTAGTATTTCTCAACGGGCTTTCCGTCCCTTCCCATAAAGGTGAGGAGCAGTTTCTCTGTGGCATTCCGGTCCCTGATGGCCTCTATCTCTTCCTTGACCCTGCGCAGTTCCTGACGGTATTCCGCGGCAGAGGTTTCATTCCAGTTTTCAAAATAGACATCGGTCACGGCTTTCACCAGCCGTCTGACAATTTCCGTTTCATCATAGACATTCAGATTTTCCACGCAGGACATAAAGCTGGTGACCCGCCCGCCATGCAGTCCCTTTTTGGACAGTTCGCTCTGTCTTTCATACCATTCCAGCATCACGTGATACAAATCTTCCTTCTTACGGCTTCCAAACACCTCATATGTGTCCGCAACGGCTCCCTCCATCTTCCACTGGAACATTCTGTCACAGGCATCCTTGCACTGCACCAGCCACTCGTAGGTTCTCTCCAAATCCTCCCCGCAGCCGAAAGCCTCCGGCAATTTATGGAACAGCACTTCAAAAGAATTACTGTCCATTGTCTGTAACAGTCTCTTTACTCTGGGCATTGCCGCTGCCACCTGCGCATCCAGACCATAGCCCTCCCAGTGTTCCACATTTCTGGTTATCTGCGGCAGCGCCCGGAACCATCTCTGCATACAGATTAAAATATTCCGGATACGGTTACTGCACAGATTCCTTTGGTATTCCACCTCAAACAAAGCATTCAGCTTCTCTATGTATCTCTCTTTTTCCATATTGATTCTGGAAACATAGAGCTGGTAATCCAGAGGATGCTCGCACATATTTACAATAATATTGGCGGATAAGGGCATTTCCTGCCCTGCAAAATAGACGACAATATCTTCTTTTCTGTCTGCCAGCGCCCGTGCCAGATACACCGGAAAAACCCCATTGCGCAGACCATAAGGCTCCCTTGCAAGGCTGTTCAGCAGTCCTATGGGCATTCTGCGCTCTCCCATGCAGGAATCTATATAATAGGTTATCATTCCAAATATCTCCTGCAGGTTTTTGTCCGCCTTTTCCTTTTTAGTTTTGTTTACCCTGTCCCGGAACAGAGAGCGGTATATAGTGGCTTCCTGCTTGGTCTTAGAGTAAAATTCCTCATTGTCCCTATGCTCCAGAATTGCCTCAATAATTTTCATTCTCGCTCTTTTGGTCTGCATGGTGGTGAGCACTCTCCGGTTAATCAGTTCATTATTGATAAACGGTGTCTTGTAATAAATCCTTTCACAGCAGGCATTCACCTCATCCTCCAGCTCCGCATAGGTTCTGCCATAGGTTTTTCCATCATAACAGGAAAATATTCTGCATCCCGGCTCCTCATAAACCGCCTGAATTTTCTCCAGAATCGTTGCCGCCAAATCCTCTTCCATCAAATACAGTTCTTTTTTGAGAACTTCATTATTATGCATGAAAGTACTGTTCCTTTTTAAATCCTGAAGAATCTCGTAATCCTTTGCCTGCCGGAAAACATCCAGCTCTTTCTCCGGGCAGACCACAATCATCTTTTCACAGTACAGCTCCTGGACTTTTTTTCGCACCTGCGCCACATTGGTTCTGTTTGTGCCAAAAAGAGACAGCACCTTGCCGTCGGCACTCTGGTCGTATCCTGATACCACACTGGCGCCCTGCAGTCTCAAAAACAAATCCACGTCCATATATTCATGCCGGAAATATCTGGTCATCCCATGGGTGGTATTATATTTTCGGGGAATCACATAATATCTTCCCGTCACCTTCTCCAAAACCTCGTTATAATCAACTCTTCTTCCGGTCAGTTCCCTCTGTTTTCTTATCTCCTCCTTGAGAGCAGAGCCTGCCCTTGTCTTAAAAACCAGATAACGGGTGGCGCCTTTTCGGTACAAAATGTCTTTTTTCAACAGTTCCTCTATGATTTCCCTCCCATTGTCCAAATCCACCGATAATGCCAGATACTCATCCATGGCAGGCATTTCTTCCTCTTTATTGACAATCAGAAACACTGCCAGCGCTTTTATCAGTCTGCGCTGGGAGTCCGTATCGCATCTGGACAACGCATACTCCGCATTCAGCCATTCGTTATGCACACGCTCATTTATGGTTTCCTTTTTAAACAGTCCGGCAAAATAATCGTATATGGCATCCGCACCGATATACCATGACTGCTCCCTGCTGTGATTGGCCACAAGACGCGCCATACTGTAAGGCTCGTCATTGGAAATAAAGGTAAACAGTGTGCGTTCGTTCTGTGCCACCTTCTCACTGATGTGCAGAAGCAGCCAGGCGCTTATGGGATTCAGCGGATAACAGCCCCGGAATACAATCGTTTCAAAATCCTTCTGTTCAAAATTACTTTTAAAAACCGGGATATGGTAAAAGGCATTGGCGCTCTCCTCTCCCAGATACCGCTCATAGTCGGGAATCTGCTGCAGCCTGTCCTCTTTTTTTATAATGGCATTTTTTACAAGCTCGTAATTATTTTTGGAGGAGGTCACGAAATATTTTTCAATGATGCGCCCTTCGATACCCGTATAGGAATTGATGGTGTCCACAGACAAATATTTCCCATATTCCCTGATACTCTTGTGGGCAACCATGGTGATAAAAATCTGGGAATCCCCCGAATCCGCCGCCAGCTCACATATTTTCTGCACCAGTTCCATATTGGCTCCGGGCGCGCTGCCATCCTGCGCCTCTATAAACTTGCTGAATTCATCAAATACAATATAGATACCACTGTATCCATATTCTTCTTTTAATTTGTCACTGACACTTTTATATAAGGGAAGGACATCGGAAACAGCCAGCGGATTAAATTCTCCCCCGGCTGTCACCTTTGGATATATTTTAACGAAAATATCCAAATCCTCCCTGGAAAACCTCTCCAGTCCCATCTCCAGTTCCCCAATGGTTCTATGATAAGATTTGAGATAATCCAAAAACAGGGTATAGGTTTCCGGATACTCTTTTTTCCATGTCTCCACCCGCTTACGTGCAATGGAATAGCAGGTATCCGGAAACAGCTTTGTCAGATGTTCTCTTTTGAGGGCTTCATTTAAGGCATACAGAAAGGAACGGTTCATATCACCCTGTACATTATTGATTAAAACAGGCAGAAAACGCCCTTTTCTGTTCCAGATATCCGCAATCAGTTCTGCGGTGCTCTCTCCAATCTCCTCCACTTTTTTGATATTTTCCGACAACTGTGCTATGGTCTTGTCATTTTCCTTGTTTCTTTCCATGGAAAGAACCGCCAGAAGCACCAGCAGAAGATGGGATTTTCCTTTACCGTAAGGTCCCACCAGAAGGGTTGCATGCTCCTTGTTATTTACCACAGCCCTCAGATAATCCTGCAGAAAAATCAGGGAGGACTTGGTGGGAATATATCCCAGCACTTTGTTCTTTTTATTCAAATTCAGATATAGGTTAACGGCACTTTTAAATCCTTCATCAAAACTTATGGCTTCTTTTAAGCTATCTATATACATGGTATTTTCTCTCCTAGTAACGTCTTTTGTAATATTCTCTCATAATCCCATAGGGTTCCAGTTCCCTGACCCTGTAAATCATATCCAGTCCCGCTGTCCTGTCCACCCGCAGATACCCCATGGCATCCAGCTTATCCAGATACTCGTTGATAAGCACATTGTTCATCTGGTAAACTGCCGATAAGCTTCCCTCTCCCACAGAGACCTCTTCTATGGATATGGACTCTCTTCCCTGCATCAGGCAGGCAAGTTCGTAGAGAACATTCCACTCGCCAAGCACCCTTCTGTCCGGACAGACCTTGGTATAATTCCCGTTACTGATTTTTAACAGTCCCAGCGCTCCAAAGGGGGATATACTTTTGTCTTCCGGGTCAGGCTTGGATTTTATTCCGCTGTACATGGAGAGCAGTACTCCCACATCACTTATCAGGGAGCGTTCGGAAAATTCCGGGTAATTGGCATACTTATTCAGTTCCCGCCCCACCACGCGCAGTATTTCCTCTTTATCCATCTCAAGCACATCACATTTCTGAAAAAAGAGAAACCATGTTGTTGCCTCTTTTGCATTCTTTACAATAAAGGAATGAAGTACCCACAATGTAAAAATATCTTCCAGATAAGGGTCCTCCTCCTTGATAATCTGTCCCATTTCGGTAAGTCTGGCGCCCCCACTCCCTTTATCATCCAGCAGTCCGAAAGCGCGGAGCCAGTAGCGCAGGGATTTCACCATATTACTGCCAATACCGAATACATCCGGCGCCTCCCTGCTTAAAAAAATCATGGACATATTCTCTCTGTCAAACTGCATAAGTCCCTTATTGAGCCATCCGTCCCTTAAAGCAAATTTCTCATGCCCCTGTAATTTAATTAATTTTTCTTCTTTTGTCATAAATTCACCCTTTCTATCATAAATGTGGTGCAGCCACTAACCTCTTTTTATGGCAAGCACTTTCCGCATATAACAGCCTGCGGTAAAATGAGCGACGCATTCCGCACAGCGCACACATTTATCATCATCAATAAAATAGACAGTGTTTCCCCCGCCATCGTCCTTCACACTGATGGCATCGTGTTTACACACACTTTCACATGCCTTACAGCCCAGACACATCTGATATTTTGTCAACTGGCACTGGATTCTGCCTTCCGCTCCGTTAATACCTTTTGCCCCGGCAATATGAAAATCCTTAATAATTACTTTCAGTCTGCGGCTGCCCATACGCCCCTGCAATACCAGCATCACCTTCCCTGCCCGGTTTAACAGAAATACTTCTCCCAGCCGTCTGTCACCCAGTTCCCTATTGATATAACCAAAGGGCTTAAACAGCTCGTACAGCTCCTCCGTTATGGGTCTTAACAGTTCATAATTAAATGCGTTTTCCTCTGTGGCACAGGGCTCAAAAGAAACAATGGAATTGTTCGCCGCCTCCAGTCCGTTACCGCCCTGACGGGCTTTCCATTTGCCCTCATCCACATAACTCTCCGCATCCGGCTTTCCGATTTTTGTGGCAAAATCCACAAGGAACTCCCGCCAGTGCACATACTGCTCATACATATGTACTTTTGACAAAAATTCGGACCATGCGCCATTGTTGGGACAGCACCAGCATCCCACCCTGGAATATCCCAGTCTGTAGGCATCATTGAAATCAATACCGGTAGTCAGGATATACAGCCATACATCATAATCAATCCAGTCGATAATGGGGGATACCACCGTCTGTTTGGATATCTTGGGACTTTCGCTCTCCCTCTCATACTTGCTTCTGCTGACAGATTCACTGCGCCTGATACCGTAAAATGTAAGAATATTGGTCTTGTCCTTAAAAGCAGAGGCTATGGTTTTCTGAATAGCCCCCGTCTTAAACACCGTACAGCACCAGCGCATAACCCGGCTGGGCGGTCCTACCACCTCACAGAGCTTTTCAAAATCCTTTTCCCTGTTCTTTGCCGACAGCACCCGGACTCCCATGGATTCCTCATTGTTATGGAATCGTTTCTTATATTCATAGGTACTTGGAAATTCCAGTGTGGTATCCCCAAACAGATGCAGTATTTTGTTGGTCCCAAGCGCCCTGTTCACCAGATGGGATGTCACCGTGGAATCCTTGCCGCCACTAAAGGAAACCATCATATCCTCCACCGGATACTGCTCCCTGTAAGACTGTATAAACCGAACTGCCTCCTCTGTTATGGCATTATAACGGTCCGCATTCGCCCGGATAAATCCGGATATGTTATTCCAAAAATAAGTATCATCTATCCGGTCTTTGAAAGAGTCATACTGTTCTTTGATTTGTCTGATTTTATCCAGCGGCCATTTATTAATGACTGTAAGGGAAATTCTTATCCTGCTGCCGTCCACACAGTAAAAACCGCCCCCATACCAGACGGAAGCCTTGTCATAGCAGAGAGGATTATCAAGTCCCTGAATCAGTCCCAGCAGCAGCCTCTCCTCCGGGAATACCGGTCTGACATCCGTAGCAAAATAACTTCCTTCTGCGCCGCAGCAGGGACATTCCTTTTCAAAAACCGGAACGAGACACTCACTGCACCAGTATATTGTAGAAGACATAACCGTTTTTTCCCGGCAGGATAACTTTGCACACTTGTCACCGCTCATGGGAACCCTGCATTTGGGACATATTTTCTCTATCACGCCTTTCCTCACCGCCGTTCGCTACAATGTGTAGCGTTTTCCTTCCAAAACGCTACATCTAATTTAACACATTTTGCGCGATAATGCTACACTCTGTAGCATAAAATTACAGAAAAGCCAATATACTTTTTTTTAGAAGATTTTTATGCCGACATTTTTTACGATAAAAAGGCAGAATGTGAGGATATTTTGAGAAAAAATTTGCTTCCAGACAAATTAAGAGAATTGAGAAAAGCCCACAATTATACCCAGGAGGCCGTAGCGTCCGCCCTGGGTGTTGTGCGCCAGACATATTCACATTATGAAACCGGCAAACGAACTCCCGATACGGAGACTCTTTACAAGCTTGCCGGCTTTTATGATATCAATGTGGACGATTTGATGCATCTGGTTATCTCACTCAATACCGATGATTATTTTGATGCACCTGCTCCCACGCAGAGCAGTCTCTATCTGGCAGAGTTTCTGGAATATACTTCCGAGCCTTACAATACCAAGAAACTCAGCCGACTGGACGCCTCTGAAAAGGAACTGCTCTTCTATTTTGAAAAACTGGATAAAGAAGACAGAAAAGAAATTCTGGAGTTTATCAAAATCAAGGCAAATAAAAATAAACCTGAATTATTCATGAGCATATAAAAATGCTCGATACTACAAAACCTTGAA